>JBJTXX010000551.1:0-13679 GCA_046082485.1 Actinomycetota bacterium | reverse complement strand
CGCTGCGCAGGCCGTCGAGGAAGTGGTTCACGTCGGTGCCCACCTCACGCTGGTTCACCATCGCCACCTTGTGGTTGTGCAGGTATTCGACGGGGTCCTCGATGGTGAGGATGTGCAGCGGCTTGGTCTCGTTGATGCGGTCGATCATCGCGGCGAGCGTGGTGCTCTTGCCCGAACCCGTCGGGCCCACCACGAGCACCAGGCCGTAGGGGCGGTCGAGCAACTCGTGGGCCGCGGCGGGCGCGCCCAGTTCCTCGAGGGTGCGCACGCGGAACGGGATGACACGCAGTGCGAGGGCGTAGGTGGCCTTCTGCTTGTAGGCGTTGGCACGGAAGCGACCGATGCCCTCGAGGCCGAACGAGAAGTCGATCTGCGACTGGTGCTCGAGTTCGTGCTGCTGCTCGAGTGTCAGCAGCGAGCGCACCACCCGCTCGGTCTCCGCCGGCGTGAGGGGGCTGACGCCGTCGAAGGGCACCAGCACGCCGTCGCGGCGGGCGGTGGCCGGACGGCCGACGGTGAGGTGAAGGTCGCTCGCCCCGGCAGCCACGGTGGCCTGCAGCAGGGTGACCAGCATCGGGTCTGGGTTGAACATCTCGCTAGCCTCCGTGCTTGCACATGACGATCGTGATCACTGCCCTGTATGGGCTGCTTGCCGGCTCCTTCCTCACCGTGGTGGTGGACCGCGTGCCCCGGGGGGCTTCCGTGGTGTCACCCGGTTCGGCCTGCGGGAACTGCGGCTTGCGCCTCGGTGTCCCCGACCTGGTGCCGGTGTTGAGTTGGTTGGCGCTGCGCGGGAAGTGCCGGAAGTGCCACACGAGTATCGGCATCGAGCCGCTCGTGCTTGAGTTGTCAACGGCGTTTCTTTTCGGCCTCACTGCGTGGCATTTCGGCCTCTCGTGGCGCACCCCGGCCTACTGCGTGCTGATGGCGGGTCTGGTGGCGCTGAGCTGGATCGACCTGCGCACGAAGCGGCTTCCGAGGGCCATCATCCACTGGACCGCGGCCCTGGGCGTGCCGCTGCTCTGCGTGGCGGCGATCGTGGAACGCGAACCGCGCCGGGTCTGGATGCTGGCGCTCGGCGCAGCGATCGCCCTCGCCGTGATGCTGGCGATCTACGCCGCCAGCCGTGGCGGCATGGGCGACGGTGACGTGCGCCTGGCGCCGCTGCTCGGTGCCTACCTCGGCTTCCTGAACCCCGGGTTGGCACCCGTCGGGTTGTTCTTCGGGTTCGTGGCCGGGGCCATCGTCGGACTGGTGCTGATGGCTGCGAAGAAAGCGGGCCGCCGCACGGCGGTGCCGTTCGGGCCGTTCCTGGCGCTCGGCACGGTCGTAGCGATCTTCATCGGCCAGGCCTACATCGACATGTTGCTGGCCCGCTGAGCATTCACACGTCGGTCAGGCGCTGTCCTTCAGGCCATCCATCACGCCGTACATCGCCTGCACGAGCGCAATGGCGACGAAACCCACCACCAGGCCCACGAACACGATCATCAACGGTTCGAACATCGTGGTGAACTTCTTGATCCGGCTCTCGAGTTCCCGGTCGAAGAACAGGCTGGCGACCTCGAGTTGCTCGTCGAGCGTGCCGGTCTCCTCGCCCACCTTGAACATCTGCCGGGCAGCGCCCGGGAACAGCTCCGTACGGGCCAACGGCTTGGCGAAGCCGCCGCCCTCGAGCATCTCGACCTGGGCCTCGGCCAGACGCTCGCGGTACACGGTGTTGCTGGTGGCCTCGGTGGTGGTGCGCATCGCGTCGGGCAGCGGCACACCGGCTTTCACCATCGCGCCGAGGATGCGGCAGAACCGCTCGAGGATCGCGTACTCCATGATCCCGCGGATGATCGGCAGCTTCAGCACCAGCCGGTCCTTCATCGCCCTGCCGGCCTCGGTCTTGAACATCCACACCAGCCAGGCGGTGAACGCCCCACCGATGCTGAACGGGATGTACCAGAGCGTGCTGAAGAGGGTGGCGACGAACAGCAGGGCCCGCGTGGCGAACGGCAGGTCGGCACCGAGTTCCTCGAACAGCGGCTTGAACTGGGGCAGCACGTAACCGGCGAGCACGGCCACCACGAAGACCGCAAGCACCATCACCACGCCCGGGTACGACAGCGCCGAGATGACCTTCGAGCGGGTCTCGAGCTCGCGCTCGAGGTAGCCGGCGAGGTTCTCGAGGGTCTCGTCGAGCTTTCCGGTCAGCTCAGCCGACCCGAGGATGCCGATGTAGTACATCGGGAACGCCTCGGGGTGCTTGGACGCGGCACCCGACAACGTGCCGCCGTTGCGCAGGTCTTCCACCATGTGCGAGATCGTGCGCTGCAGGGCCACGTCGGTGGTCTCGTCGCCGATGATCTCCATCGCCTCGGTGAGCGGGATGCCGGCCTTCACGAACACGGCCAACTGCCGCGTGAAGTGCATCAGCTCCTTCTTCTTCACCTTCTCCTTGGTGAGTTCGATGTTGAAGGCGCCGCGCTTCTCCTCGATCTTCACCGGGTACAGCGCCTTGTCCATCAGGTGGGCGCGGGCCTCGCCGATGGTGTCGGCCTTGGTGATGCCCTCGACCGATGCACCGTTGGCATCGATGGCGGCGTAGGCGAACCTGGGCATGGTGGGTGGCTCCTAACTGGCGAACAATGTTCGGACGACTTCAGGGACGGTGGTGACGTCGTTCTCGACGAGCGCCATGGCCTCGCGCAGCATCGTGCGCATGCCCTGGGCGACGGCGAGTCGACGCAGTTCCTCGGTGGTGGCCCAACCGACGATCAGACGGCGGAGCTCGGGGGTGATGCGCAACAGCTCGTACACGCCGATGCGGTCGCGATAGCCGGTGCCGGCGCAGAAGTTGCAGCCCGCGCCGCGGTAGAAGGTGGCCTTCTCGCTGCCGCCGCTGTGCTGGCGGAACACGGCCAACTCATCGGCGCCAGGTGTGTAGGGCTCCTTGCACGAGTCGCAGATGCGGCGCAGCAGGCGTTGACCGATCACGCCCACGACCGACGAGGCGATGAGGAAGGCCTCGATGCCCATGTCGAGGAACCGGTGCAACGCCGCCACGGCGTCGGTGCCGTGCAGCGACGACAACACGAGGTGGCCGGTGAGGGCCGACTGCACGGCGATGCGTGCGGTGTCCGCGTCACGGATCTCGCCCACGAGGATGACGTCGGGGTCCTGACGGAGGATGGCCTTCAGGCCCGTTGCGAACGTCAGGCCGGCCTGGTCGTTCGTCTGGATCTGGTTGATGCCGGGGAAGACGTACTCCACCGGGTCCTCGACCGTGGTGATGTTCTTGCCCGCCGAGTTCACCTCGAGCAGCGACGCATAGAGCGTGGTGGTCTTGCCGGCGCCGGTGGGGCCCGCGCAGATCACCATGCCGAACGGCGAGTGGATGAGCTTGGAGTAGTGCAGGTAGGTCTCGCGGGGGAACCCCAGTTCCGACAGGCCGATCATCGACCTCGACTTGTCGAGGATTCGCATCACGATCTTCTCGCCGAACACCGTCGCCACGCTGGCGACGCGCACGTCGACGTCCTTGCCGTCGATGGATGTCGAGAACTGGCCGTCCTGCGGGCGCCGCTTCTCGACGATGTTCATGCCGCTCATGATCTTCAGGCGGCTGGTGAGCGCTGCGTGCACGCCGTGGGGAAGATTGAACGTCTCGACGAGGTGGCCGTCGATGCGGAACCGCACGCGCACCTTGTCGTCGAGCGGCTCGATGTGGATGTCGGAGGCCCGGTCGCGCATCGCCTGGCTGACGATGCGACTCACGAGCTGCACGATCGGGGCCTGGTCGTCGAGGCTCACCTCCGCTGCGGCCGCGGCCAGCTTCGCCTGGTCGTCGCCGGACTCGATCGACGAGACGATGCGGTCGATGTCGGCGTCCGCGCGGTACATCGAGTCGATGAACGTGCGCACCGTGACCGGATCGGCCACGTAGTAGGTGACGGGCCGCTTGGCCTCCGCCTCGATGGCGGCCCGCCGCGTCGGTGACGGGTCGGCCAGCAACACCATCAGGTTGTTGCCGTCGATGCCGACCGCGATCGCACAGTGCTTGCGCACCAGCGGTTCGGGCAGCACCCGCTTCACGTCGTCGGCCACCTCGATGCCCTTGGTGTCGACGGCCTGCACACCGGTGGCGGCACTGAGGGCGAGGGCTGCCTCGGTGCGCCCCACCGTGAACTGTCCCATCACGGTGTCGACGAACTTCAGCAGGTCGCCGTTCGCCTGGGCCAGCGCCGTTGCCAGGTTCTCGGGGCTGAGGTGACCGTTCTCGACCAGGAACTGGCCGGCCTTCATGCACTCGGCCGCGGCCTCACCCTCGGGTGCCGCTGTCTGATCTTGCTTTGCCTTGAAGAGCGCCATGGTGCACCGTTGCCGTTCGACCGTCAGTAGGCCGAGAAGGTCGTCTGGTTGGGGGGTGTGGCGCCGAGACCCGGCTGGCCGGGATCGGTGCGCCGCACGAACTGGTTGGGATCGAGCTCGATGACCGCACGCTCGAGTTCCTCGAGCCGCTCGAGTTGCACCGCTGCGCTGACGTCCATCGTGTCGGCCAACTGGGCCTCGATCTCGGCCATGCGCAGGGTGGACTTGTCGAGCTTCTCGTCGGTGTCGGCCGCCAACCTGTCGAGTTCGATGCGGACCAGCATCGCCTCGCCGATCGCCGACGACAGTTGTTCCTTCACCTCGCCGAGCGCCCGTTCATCGACCTTGGCAACCTCCGCGGCCAGTGCCGTGAGGCGGTCATCGTGCGCGTACAGCCGGTTCTCGAGGTCGAGCAGGCGCTGTGAGAGCGCCGCCATCGCATCGTCGAAGCCGCTGCCGACCCGGCCGATGGTGGCCTCGAGCTGGGCGATCTTGGTGCCGCTGGTCTCGTTGACGCGGTCCTCCATCTGCAGCATCCGGTCGGTGACCTTGTTCTCGACCATGTCGACGCGCTGGGTGACCATCGTCGTGTGCTCGGCCACCTGACGTTGCACCTGCGGGCCGATGGCCTCGAGTGTGGTTCGCACCAGCCCTAGCCGCTCCTCGACCGCCGCGGCAAGGGCGCGGTTGCCATCGTCCATGCGTTGCGTGAGCGCCACCGTGGTGTCGTTCACGTGCTGCACCAGTGCCGAGGCCTGCTCGTCGAACCGTCGGCTCGACTTCTGCAACTCGTCGATGCGCGAGTGGGCCGCTGCGCTCTGGCTGTCGAGCTGGTCCCGCAGGTTCGCCAGTTCGTTGGCGTCGAAGCCTGCTGCGGTGGTGGGAATCTGCAACAGGCGCTGCTCGACCTCGGCGATACGGCGCTGCTGATGCTGGGCGAAGTCGGCGAGTCGTTCCTCGAGCGCCGTCTGCAGTGCCTTCTGGTAGGCCTCCGCGTGGTGCTGTTGCGCCTCGATGCGCTGCAGCGCGGCCTGCAACTGTGCGTTGAACTCGGCGCGCAATTCGTCCCGGGTCTGTTCCGCAGCCTGGCGTGCGGCCTCCACCTGATGTGACATGGCCGACACGTACTGGGTGAGTTGGCGCTCGACCGCTGCGGCGATGGTGGCCGCGAGCACCTCGGCGGTGGAGGCGGGAATCGCCTGTGTGGTGGTGGAGACAGCGTTCATTGCGGGCCTTGTGCGGTGTGTTGGCGCCCCTGACGGGGGTGTTGGTCCTTGGCCACGTAGTGGTATCGGCGGGTCTTGCCCATCTCTTGAATGATTGGTCGCGGTCAACCGCCTGCGCCGCCGAGACCCTCGAGGTCCTCCAGTCGCCGGCCTGCCATCTGCCGGAGCATGGACACCAGGTGCTCGGCGAGGCTGGCCGAGGCGGCGGCGAGGTTGGCGACGAACTGCTCGGCGTTGGTGGCAGGTACGTCGTGCAGGTCGGTGATCACCTTCAGGGCGGTGAACGGCACGCCCAGCATCTCACAGGTGTGGGCGACGGCTGCAGCCTCCATGTCCTTGGCAACGGCGCCGGCAGCCTCGATGATGCGGCGGTCCTCGGGGGACTCGTCGAGGGAACCCCCGGTGGTGACCACACCGGGTTCGGCGCCGATCGCCGCGGCCAGGCCCGCCGTGGGCACGACCGGGAACCGGCCCAGCCCGAACTCGTCGAACACGGGAATGTCGATACGGCGGTCGTGACGCACCACGTGGGGGTGGGCGAGGTACACCTTGCCGATCGCCCCGCCCCTGCTGGCCCATCCGCCCGCAGTGCCTGCCGACACGATCAGATCGGGCGCCAGGTGATCGATCACGGCGGCGGTGTTCAGCACGGCGGGCTCCGGTCCGATGGCCGGGATGCCGAAGCGTGCGTCGGTGCCGTTGACCGCGATGACGACCCGCGTCGGACCCACCTCGGCAGCCCACCAGCGGTGTGGCCTGCGGCTGGGCACCGGGATCGGTTCGGCTCGCAGTGCGGCGATCACCGGCTCGGCCTCGTCGGCCATGGCCATCACGACAACGATGGTGCGAAGGGTCACGACGGGTCGTCCACCTCTGCGGACCGGGTGAGCAGCAGCGCCCCTGCGCTGTCGGCCCGTCGGGTCTGCAGCCCCAACGCGTCGACGAGGTAGTACGCCACGATCGCGGTGGCGATGCCCGCCAGTGCGGCCGCCCGGCCACTGGTCACGGCGGTGGCTGCGTACACCCCCGACACCAGCAGCGCCAGCAGTGCCCGAGGGGTGCTGGCGATGAGGATGGCGGGCACCTCGTCCTTCAGCACCGACACCAGAACCCCGCCACCGACTGCTGCCACGGTGCCGACGAACATGGCCGAGATGACGGGTAACCCAGCGCCCAGGGCGGAAGCCGTGCCCGACACGGCGAACAGGCCGAGGGCCAGCGCCTCGAGCAGTCGCACCAGGGGTTGCACCCGGGCCAGCCACTGACCCACCAACAGCACTCCGAGAATGCACGCGACGACGGTCGTGAGGTACCAAGGGGATCGCAGGCTCTCGGCCGGCAGGTGCCCGATCAGCGTGTCGCGGATGAAGCCCCCGCCGAGTCCCATCAGGGTGGCGAACGCAGCGACGCCGACGATGTCCCAGTGGTGGCGGTCGTCGACCGATGCCTGCAAGGCCCCGACGACAGCGTTCACGCCGACGGTCAGCAGGGCGAGCCAGAGTGGTGTGCGGGTTGCGAGGTCGGGCAGGAAGTCCATGGGGCGCCGTGGGGAGCGTACCCGTGGAGGCAGAATGACGAGATGAAGGTCCACCTCATCGACGGCACCTACGAGTTGTTCCGACAGCACTTCGGAATGGTCGTGCGCCACGGAGACCCCGGCCCGCACGACGCAGCGATCGGAGTGGTGGGCAGCACGCTGCAGATGGTGCAGAAGGGTGCCACCCACCTCGGAGTGGCCAGCGACCACGTGATCGAGAGCTTCCGCAACGGCCTCTACCCCGGTTACAAGACCAGCGAGGGAATGGACCCGGTGCTGTTGGCCCAGATTCCCGTGATGGAGGAACTGCTGGCGTCTGCCGGGTTCGCGGTGTGGCCGATGGTCGACCATGAAGCCGACGATGCCCTCGGGGCGGCGGCCGCAGTTGCCGATGCCGACGCGAGGGTGGAACAGGTGCTGATCGTGACGCCCGACAAGGATCTCGGCCAGTGCGTGCGCGGCAGTCGCGTGGTGCAGTACGACCGACGCAAGGACGAGGTGGTCGATGCGGCTGCCGTGACCGCGAAGTTCGGCGTGCCCCCTGCGTCGGTGGCCGACTACCTGGCACTGGTCGGCGACAGCGCCGACGGCTACCCGGGACTGCCCGGGTGGGGGGCCAAGGGTGCGGCCACGGTGCTGGCCCGCTGGGGGTCGATCGAGGCCATCCCGCAGTCGGCGGCCGACTGGGACGTGCCCGGTCTTCGCGGTGCGGAGAAGCTCTGCGCCACCCTGCAGTCGCAGATGGCGGACGCCCTGCTGTTCAAGCGCATCGCCACTGTGGTGACCGATCTTCCGGTCGGCCGCGTCGACGACTGGCGCTGGACGGGCCCGACCGACGGGTTCCGGGAACTGGCGGAACGACTCGGTGCCGGTCAGCTTGCCGACCGGGCAGAGCGTCTGGCCAGGAAAGTGGCACCCGCCGGCTGAGGTGACGGCCAGGTGGCCTGCGGCACACGAGCGGCACCGTTGAAGGCTGCTACCTCCCGGTCCTGACCTGATTCCCGGACGCCCGTCGCACAGGGCCCGACCGTCACCTCACCCAGCGGGTGCGAGGTCACGCTATCAGCGCGCCGAGCCGCTTCGCCCGCCGGTCTGAGCCCGGTTCTTCTGTTGTCAAGGTGCTGATCAGCGTTGCCTGCCGTCACCGATCGCGAGGGCTGCGGTGTGCCGCCGGTCAGGCGGCCCAGCGTCGGGGCGGCCCGGTGCTCATCACCCGACCGGCCGGAGTGGTGACGGTCAGTTGCCGGTTCGGACCGAGTTCGAGCCGCCAGCCTCGATCGTGCACGAGATGGTGGTGGCGACCGCAGATGGGCAACAGGTTGTGGAGGTCGGTTCGCCCGCCATGCCTCCACCAATCGATGTGGTGAATGGTGCAGTGATCGAATGGAACCTCGCACCCCGGCATGCCACACCCTCGGTAGAGCGCCCGCAGGGCCCGCCGTTGGGCTCGATTGGCCAGGCGCGTGGTGCGGCCGAGATCGAGTTCGCCGGGCGCGGTGATGACCACCCCGTTGCGGACGACCACCTCGTGCACCCGGGTGGTCGGTTGCCGCATCAGGTCGTCGAGGACGCGCTGCGGGATGTCGACGGCCCGACCCCAGTCGATGTCGGGCACCTCGTCGGGTGCCGTGTGATCGACCACCACGATGACCTCGGGGTGCGCGGACCTCGTGCCGGCGTGGCCCTCGACCAATTGGAGGATGGCGTGGGCCCTCAGGAATGCCTGGCGTTCGAGAGCGTCGGACGGACAGCCCTCGATCTGCGGCCCGTGGTGGAGCGATTCGACGATTGCGGCAATACGCCGTTCGAAGGTGAGTGATCGCAGGGGGTCGAGCACCAGACGATGGATGACCATGCCCGTCTCGCGGTCGGTGTGGTGCGTGAGGCGGACAGCGGCCTGCTGGGCAGCGAACCTCGCCTCTGCAGGGTCGGACTCGGGGTCGGTGGTACCGCCAGCGGGCTCGGGCGCAGGGCGAATGCGTTCGAAGCGCGCGATCTCGCGTGCGAGGTGCCGCGCGAAACGCCCCGCCGAGCCGCCACGCGCGATCGTGAGCAGTCGTGCGTGATCGGCCGCGAGCAGGTCGCGCTCGTTCGGCAGCAGTCGGCGCAGGGAGTCGCCCAGACGATCGAGATGTGCCGCCGAGATGTGGCCGTGGGAGAGCGCAGCCAGGAACGACGGGAACCTTTCGCTGGTGTCGGCCCGACGCTCCGCGCGGCCCAGCGAGGCCATCGACGCGTGGGTGGATGTGCTGTCGAGCAACTCGAGTGGCGAGCGACCCGCATCGCGCAAGGATCGGACGCACTGCACCCGTTGGGCCTCGGCCCACGCGACCAGCCGATCGATGGAGGAGAAGGCGACCTCGACGGAGGACGACAGGATGTGCTCGACGAGCCGTTGCGGCATCACGTGCTCGGCCGCCTCGGTCTCGACGACACCGGTGTGTTCGGCCACTCGGGGCTCCCTTCTCTGTCTGGACACGACCGCACCGGAAAGCACTGGCACCGGTCGGTCGTTGCTGACATGTGGGCTGGCGAACCCAGCCGAAAGGGAAGTGAGTCGAACACTAGTTCGATCAAATCCGAATTGCAACCCTTCCCGGAAGATTTCATGGATACACGCCGCCAAGGGTCCCGCCGACCGACCGGCGAAGGCCTGCCGCGTTCCCGACCGGTGGCCGCTACCCTTTGCGGCTGTCCCGGGAGGGGTGCGAGAGCGGCCGAATCGGCACGCTTGGAAAGCGTGTGAAGGGCAACCTTCCGTGGGTTCGAATCCCACCCCCTCCGCTCATGTCAGCCGAATCCGCCGACATCGCCGCCATGCGTCTGGCGATCGAGGAGGCCGTGGCCGCGCAGGGCCACGGTGACGTCCCCATCGGCGCAGTGGTGGTGCGCAACGGCGAGGTCGTGGCGCGGCGCCACAACGAGCGCGAGCTGACGGGTGACCCGACGGCCCACGCCGAGGTGCTGGCGTTGCGCGACGCAGCGGCCAACGTGGGTCACTGGCGGCTCACCGACTGCACGCTCTACGTGACGCTGGAACCGTGCGTGATGTGCGCCGGGGCCCTCGTCAACGCGCGGATCGGGCGTGTGGTCTACGGAGCGGTCGACCCCAAGGCCGGCGCCGTCGAGAGCCTGTACGAAGTGTGCGCCGACGGCCGTCTGAACCATCGCCCCCCGGTGCAGTCGGGCGTGTTGTCGGAGGAGTGTGGCCGCCTGTTGAAGGAGTTCTTCGCGGCCAGGCGCCGGTGAGGTGACCCCCACCGCTGTCGACGACTTGGTCCTGGGCGGACCACATGGCCGACAGCGACAGCGCCGAACCTCACGCGGTGGGCGTCTGCGAGTCGCCGATCATCCGCCGAAGCTCGCCCGTGTCGAGCCTCGGCAGCTCCCCGGTGTCGAGCGGCGTGGCCGCTGCGGCGTCGATCGCGGCCAGGGCCCGGCGAACGGCCTCGGCGACCTCGTCGGCCACGGTCGTCGCGAACGACAGGTCGGGCTCTGCGGCAGGCGTCGGCTCGGTCGGCGGTGCAGGAACGCTCGTCTCCGGAACGGCCCCAGTCGTCGCCGGAGGTGCAGTGACCGCAGGTGGCTGCGGCGGCGTCAGTGTGGGGCGGGCCATGGGCGGTGCGGCGACCACCGGTTGACCGGTCGGATCGGCGAGGTGGTGGCCGTCGAGCACGTGCGTGACCACCTCGACGCGGTTCGGCAACCAGCGGTCGATGCCACTGGGGTGCCGTTGGTACATCGTCATCCGGTAACCATCGACGACGACGGGCGCGATCGCCGTCAGCACCTCGTCGGTCATCAACTCGACGCACAGTTCCACGGCGTGGCGGTCGATGGTGGTGTCTCGCTCGAACATCCGGCCGAGGTGCTCGACACCCCCAACCATGAGCGCGCCGGCGTGCAACTGGTCACGGCTCAGCACGCCCTCGACCATCAGTCGCACGCCCAGCCCGCCGTCGGTGCTGCGTTCGGCGAAGTACACCTGTCCGTCGCGGAGGTAGACGTTCGTCGGCGGTGTGGAGCCGAGCGACAGCACGCCGGTGAGGTAACGGCGGCGGGCGGCCTCGATCACCTGCCATGCGGTACGCGGCGCGCCGAGGTTGCCGTCGTCGAACAGGTCCACTTCCACGCGTTTCAAGATCGGCACCCCAGACGGGAACTTGAGGATCGGGTCATGGTATCCCTGCGGTGGCCGGCGATTCCCGTGGCGACCGCCAGGGCGTGTGTTTCGCCGGTTGCAGGTGTTCGCTCGACCGCTAGCCTTCGCAGACGGAAGGGTGCCCGAGCGGCCAAAGGGACACGCCTCGAAAGCGTGCGAGGTGAAAGCCTCCGTGGGTTCAAATCCCACCCCTTCCGCCAGCACCGAACGGTCCGGTCCCGCTGAGGGGTCGGGCCGTTCGTCGTTGTCCCGAGGAACTCAAGTTCGGGGGACGGGGGTCAGCGGCACGCGGTGTCGTCGGCGGGGGCCTTGCCGACCGGGTCGATGAGATAGGCCTCGATCACCTTCCCGCTGCACTTGCCGATCGCGTAGCCGGTGTGCCCCTCGGCCTCGACCACCACCAACCGGCCGTCCTCCAGGGTCTCGGCCATCCTGCGTGTGCCGTCCAGCGGCGTGGCCGGGTCACCGGTGGTGCCCATCACGAGGATCGGGCCGGCGCCCTTGCCGGTGACCGCGATCTCCGGGTCCGTTGCCGGAGGGAAGAACGTGCAGAAGTACGACCCCGACGTGCCCGGCGCCGTGCGCGGCGCGACCTCCCGGTACCTGTCGGCGAGCGCGTCCTCTTCTTCCACCGTGCCGCGGTCGGCGGTGTCCTGGCAGCTGATCACCTGGAACGCCTCGAGCGTGTCGTCCCAGGTGCCGTCGTCGCGCCGCTGCAGGTACTGGTCGTAGAGGGCGAGCAGCGGGGCGCCGTCACCCTCGTCGCCCGCTGCCAGTGCGAACCGGAGATCGGGCCAGAGGTCCTCGCTGTACATCGCCTGGGCGACCGACGTGAGCGCCATGCCCCGTGTCAGCGGGGGTCGCCCGTCGACGGTTGGTAGGGGGTTCTCGTCGATGCGCTCCATCAGGTCGTCGAAGGCACCCTCGGAGTCGCCCCCGTGGTGGAACGGGCACGTGTCGTCGGCGCTGCAGTCGGCGAGGAACGTGTCGAGGGCCTTCTCGAAGCCGGCGGCCTGCTGCAGGCTGCGGTCGAGCGAGTCGGCGGTGGGATCGGTCGCCCCGTCGAGCACGGCGGCGCGCACGGTGTCGGGGAACAGGGTCGCCCACACCGCACCGAGTTCGCTGCCGTAACTCCAGCCGAAGTAGGAGATGGTGCGTTCGCCGAGTGCCTCGCGGATCGCATCCATGTCGCGGGCCGACTGGTTGGTGCCCATGTAGGCCATGAAGTCGCCACTCTGCTCGATGCAGTGCTCGGTGAAGCGCTTCGCGAGGTCGACGAGTTCCTGCCGTTCGGCGTCGGTGTCGGGGGTGATGTCGCCGACCGCGAAGTAGGCGTCGTAGTCGTCGACACAGTCGATGGCGGGGTCGCTGAGACCGGTGCCGCGTGGGTCCCAGCCGACGATGTCGAAGCGCTGCAGCAGGTCCGCGCCGTACACCTGGTCCGCGTAGACGGCGTAGTCGCTGCCCCCGAAACCGGGCCCGCCCGGGTTCACCAGCAGACTGCCGATGCGTTGCTCGGGGTCTGCCAGGTGGCGGGCGAGGAACAGTTCGACGGTGCCCTTCGACGGGTCGCCGTGGTCGAGCGGCACGGTGAGCGTCGCGGTCTGCACCCGCCCCTGATCACCGAAGTCCTTCCACTGCAGGGTCGAGCCATCCGGGGAGCTCGCATCGGGGCTGGCGTCCGCGGTCGTGGTGCTGCCATCGGACTTCACGCGGAAGTCGCACGCTGCGAGCGAACCTGCGGTGAGGGCGAGCAGCGAGAGGGTCGCGACGACGCGATGTGCACGGGAAGCCACCCGGCCATCGTAGAAGTCGCCGACGGCTCCGTATCCTCACCCCCATGCGCATGGGGCCCCACATGTTGATGCCCGGCGATGCGAAAGCGGTGCAGGGCGTGAGGCTGCAGCGGCGTTCGCTGCGTCGGGCCTGGCGGTTCGCCCATCCGTACCGCCGCCGCATCGCAGTGTTCCTCGCCAGCATCCTGGCGGCTGCGCTCATCGAACTCGTGCCGCCATTCGCATTCCGACGCATCCTGGACGTGGCCATCCCGGCCGGCGATCGCGGTGCCATCACCCTGCTGGCCGGTTTCGTGGTGCTCGCGGCGCTCGTCGATGCGGGTCTGGCCATCGTGCAGCGCTGGTGCAGCGCGAGCATCGGCGAAGGGCTGATCTACGACCTCCGCGTCGCGTTGTTCTCGAAGGTGCAGCGCATGCCGGTGGCCTTCTTCACCCGCACCCAGACCGGTGCGCTGACCAGTCGGCTCAACAACGACGTCGTCGGTGCGCAGAACGCCGTCACCAGCACGCTCGGCAGCGTGGTCAGCAACCTGGTGGTGCTGGCCACCACGCTGTCGGCGATGGCGCTGCTGGAGTGGCGCCTCACCCTGCTGGCCCTGGTG
>JBJTXX010000550.1:0-10072 GCA_046082485.1 Actinomycetota bacterium | reverse complement strand
GACCTGGTGCTGCACTTCGCGGTGGCCAAGGCCGACAACTTCGACCTCGCCTTCCGCGTCAACGCCGAGGGCTCGGCCGACCTGATGGCGGCGGTGGCCGCCACCAGCCCCGAGCTGCGCGGCTTCCTCCACTGCTCGTCGACAGCGGTGTACGCGCCGGTGCACGGCTCGCCGCGCAAGGAGACCGACCTGCTCGGCGACAGCCACCGGCCGATGCCGGGCATGCCCACCTACTCGATCTCGAAGATCGCCGCCGAGGTGTTGGTGAAGCACACGTCACGCCGCCTCGGCGTGCCCACGGTGATTGCCCGCCTCAACGTGCCGTACGGCGACGACTACGGCTGGATGCTGTTCCACCTCATCATGATGGAGCGCGGCATGGGCGTGCCGGTGCACGTCGATGCGCCCACCGACTACACGCCCATCCACTCCGACGACATCGTGCGCAGCATCCCGTACCTGCTGTCGCTCGCTACTGCGCCCGCCACCATCGTCAACTGGGGCGGCGACGAGATCGTGTCGATCGAGGACTGGAGCAACGAGATGGGCCGGCTCACCGGCCTCACGCCCACGTTCGCTCCCACCACGGCCACCATCGCCTCGATCGTGCCCGACCTCGAACGCCTCCACGCCACCGGCTTCCGTTCGCAGGTGGGCTGGCGCGAGGGTCTGCGCCGCCTCGTGGCCACGGCTCGCCCCGATCTGCTGAAGGCCGACTCATGAAGATCGGCATCACGATCTTCCTCACCGATCGCACGATCGGCGTGGTTGAGTTGGCCCGCGAGGTGGAGGCCCGCGGCTTCTCGTCGCTCTGGTTCCCCGAGCACACGCACATTCCGGTGAGTCGCCGCACCCCGGCCCCCATCGGCCCCGGTGACCTCCCCGAGGAGTACTACCGCTGCCTCGACCCCGTGGTGGCGATCACGGCTGCAGCCACCGTCACCACCAACCTCGTGCTCGGCACGGGCGTGTCGCTCGTCGCGCAACACAACCCGATCGACTACGCAAAGTCGTGGGCCACACTCGACCTTGTGTCGGGCGGTCGCCCCCGCTTCGGTGTCGGCTTCGGCTGGAACGTCGAAGAGATGGCCGACCACGGTGTGGTGTACGCCACCCGTCGCGACAAGGCCCGCGAGCACGTGCTGGCCATGCACCGCATCTGGGAGCACGACGAAGCCCGGTTCGAGGGCGAGTACGTGTCGTTCGAGCCCACGTTCAGTTGGCCCAAGCCGGTGCAGCGGCCGCGCATCCCGACCTTCATCGGTGGCGGCGCCGGCCCGGTGATGTTCCGCCACGTGGCCGAATGGGCCGACGGCTGGCTGCCCATCGGCGGGCGCGGTGTGCGTGAGGCGTTACCCAAGTTGCACGAGGCCTGGGCCGAGGCGGGCCGCGAGGGCACGCCGCAGATCGTGCCGTTCGGCACCGTGCCGTCACACGACAAGCTGGCCTACTACGAGTCGGTGGGTTGCACCGAAGTGGTGCTCCGGCTCGAGTCGTACGATCGTGACGGCGCATTGCGCCAGCTCGACGAGCTCAGCCAGTTCCTCACGAACTGAGCGGGTAGCCCATCTTCGCGGCCAGCAGGTCGCGGTGCATGATGAGGCCCTCCGGATCGGCGGGCAGTTCACGGTTGCCGTAGGCGGCCTCACGTGACGACGTGCGAACCGAGATGACGGCGAACCGCGTGGCGGCGTACGTGATGTACCACTCGAGGTCGTCGATGGGTGCGCCGCCCGCTGCCACGTAGTCGGCCAGCACGTCGTGCGGCAGGCAGAAGTCGGGGAATCCGGGGATCTGGAAGATCTCGCAAAGGCTCTGGAAGAACTCGTGCAGCAGGATGAGCCAGCCGACGTCGACACCTGCCGGGCCAAGGTTCACCATCTCCCAGTCGAGCACGGCCACCGGTTCGGTGCCGTCGAACAGGATGTTGCCCGGCCGTGCGTCGCCCCAGTTGAGCACCGTGGGCCCGGGGTTGGTGGGGAAGTGCTGCCACAGCCATTCGATGGCGGCGTCGATGATGGGCACGGGCTGGTCGCCGAAGGCCCACGAGGTGCGCGCCCAGCGGTGGTAGTGCTCCATCTCGCGGAGTTGCCGTTCGAGCGACTCGCGGCCCGATTCACCCACGGGGCCGAGTGCCGAGGCGTCGACCGTGCTGATGTCGATGGCGTGCAGACGGGCCAGCACGCCGGCGGCGTTGGCCTGCAGGCGTCGGCGCTCATCGGCCGACATGGCGTCGAGGAACGACCCGCCGAACACGTACGGCGGCATGTCGGGCAACGCTTGCCCGGCCACCCTTCGCATCACGATGAACGGGGCGCCGAGATGCGAGTCGTCGGGCTCGACGAACGGCACCTCGGGCACGGGCACGTCGGTGTGCTGCCCGACCAGTCGCATCGCAGTCGCCTGCTTGCCGAGGTCGTACTCCTCGAACACCGGCCAGTCGTTCATGTCGGGTCGCAGGCGAGCCACCAACTGTTCGGCGGTGCCGGCGTGGTGCAGCGTGAAGAGCAGGGTCTCGCTCGACATGCCGGTGCCCTCGGGCACCGAGACATCGGTGACGGACGCAGCGTGCCCGAGCGCGTGACTGAACCACGCCTCGAGCGCCGCCCGGAGTTGCTCGGGGTTGCGTTTCGACGGAAGCGGCACGGTGCGGCCTAGCGCACGTAGAGCAGGTGCTCGAAGCGGTGGGCGATGAGCCAGCCGCGGTCCGTGCGCTCCACCCGATCGGCGTACCAACCGCAGCCCTCGAGGTACACGGGCTGGTCGCCGGGAATGCGCATCACCATCTTGTACATCGAGCGCACATCGGCCGTGGTGTCGCCGGTGAAGTCGATGACCGCGTTGCCCACCTGGCTCACGGTGACGTCGAACATCGAGAGGGTGGGCTCGAGCCACGCCGCCGCCTCGTCGGCGGTACCGGCCACACCGCCTGCGGTGGTGTAGTCGGCCGTGCCGTTGGGCGTGAAGCAACCACGCCACGCCGACCAGTCACGATCGAGAATGCTGAAGGCGTATCGGGCGAACAGTTCGCCGATCGCGAGACGGTCTGCGGTGCGTGCGTCGCTCATGTGGCAACAGTAACCAGCGGCGAGGTTCAGACCGGCAGGGGCAGCAGCGCGCTCTCGGGGATGACCGAGACCTCGATGTCGGGCACCGGGTGACCGAACTCGGGGAACTTGCGCTGCGCCTGCTGGCGGAAGTGCGTGCTGCGGTGCACCGGGTCGGTGTCGAACTCGGGGATGACGTGCTTTCCGAACAGTTCGATGCACTCGAGGATCTCCTCGTGCTCGAAGCCCTCGTTCGGGAGGCCGAACGCCACCTGGTCGCAGCCGACCGTGGCGTAGCGCGACACCTGCTCGGCCACCTCGTCGGGCGTGCCGCACAGGAGGTACCCGGCTTTGATGATGGCGTCGAGCATGTCGTCGTCGGGGATCGAGAACGGAGCCTGCGGCCACACCGGCTGGCCGGCCTTCTTCGGCATGGTGTCGTGGTACATGCACACCATCGAGTACAGGTAGCCGCGGCCCTTGCTCATGGCGATCTCGCGGGCACGCTTGCGGTCGGAGAGGCAGATGACGGCGTTGGTCATCATCAGGTTGTCGTTCTTGAACTGGCCGATCACCTCGACCGGGTTCTGCACGGCTTCCTTGTACGACTCGATACGGTCCTTCAGGCCGAAGATCGGGTCGAAGTTGAAGGCGATGGCGCCGAGGCCCATCGAGCCCGCCTTGGCGAACGTCTCGGGGTTGCCGCACGCCACCCACATCGGCGGGTGACCCTTGCCCCACGGTTTGGGAAGGATGTTGTGCGGGGTGGGCACGCTGAAGTGCTTGCCCTCGAACGAGTAGTCGCGCTGGTCCCACATGCGCGGGATCTCGTGGATCACTTCGTCCCACATGCTCTTCGTCTCGGCAGTGGTGAGACCGTTGAACGTTGCCACCTCGTGGCTGCCGGCGCCACGGCCCGTGCCGAACTCGTAGCGGCCGCCGGTGATGTGGTCGAGCATGGCCGCACGCTCGGCGATGCGCACCGGGTGCTCCTTGGTGGTGGGGAAGCTGCAGATGGCCGAGCCGAGGTGGATGCGCTCGGTGCGAGCGGCCACGTAGCCCATCATCACCTCGGGTGCCGAGAGGTGGCTGTACTCGGTGAGGCCGTGGTGCTCGCCGAACCACGCGTACTTCCAGTTGAACTTGTCGGCGTGGATGGCGTACTCCGCCTCACGCATGAGTGCGGTGTGCTCGCACTCGGTGTCGTGGGCCGCGGGGCCCGGGATGTAGCCGTTGAGGAAGACGCCGAATTCCATGAGTCATAATGTAACGCATTACTACGGCGTGTCAAGCGTCACAGACGCATACTGCTCGGGCACTGCACAGGTTGTGCAGGTGGTTCTCAGCCGAGCGTCGAGCCGAGGATCGACACGAAGCTCACCATCTCGCCCGGGTAGCCGCCGAGGTTGTGGGTGAGTGCCAGCGGCCGCTTGCGGTCGGTGATGCCGGCGATCTGCCGCTCGGCAGGAGCCTCGCCGCGCAACTGCAGCCACGCCTCGAACATCATCCGCAGGCCCGACGCGCCCACCGGGTGACCGAACGACTTGAGGCCGCCGTCGGGGTTCACGGGCAGGTCGCCCTCGAGGTCGAAGTGGCCGTCGAGCACGCTGCGCCATGCGGTGCCACGGGGGCAGAACCCGAGGTCTTCCATGAGCACCAGTTCGGTGATGGTGAAGCAGTCGTGCACCTCGGCCATCGCGATCTCGGTGGCGGGGTTCGCCACTCCGGCCTGCGCGTAGGCGTCGTTGGCGCACGCCACGATCTCGGGGAACGTGGTGTAGTCGTACGCCGGATCGGTGAGGCCCGAACCGTTTCCGGCCACGAACGACAACGCCTTCACGTAGAGCGGACGGTCGGTGTACCGGTGGGCGTCTTCCGCCCGGCACACGATGGCGGCAGCGGCGCCGTCGGCCACGCCCGCACAGTCGAACACGCCGAGCTCGCCCGCCACGCGGGGCGAATTCTTGATGGTGTCGATCGCCACTTCCTTGCGGAACTGCGCCCGCGGGTTGCGTGCCCCGTTGCGATGGTTCTTCCACGCGATGTGGGCCATCGAGTCGCGCATCGTGTCGGCGTCGACGCCGTAGCGGTGCGCGTACGCGGGTGCCACCATCGAGAACATGGCGGCCGCGGTGAGCGTGCGCGCCGTGCCGTCGCCCGGCGGGGGCGCGGCGTTGAGGCCCTGGAAGCCGGAGTCCTTCGTCTTCTCGACGCCCACGGCCATGGCCACGTCGTAAGCGCCGCTGGCCACGGCGTAGCACGCCTGGCGCAACGCCTCGCTGCCGGTGGCGCAGTAGTTCTCGACCCGGGTGACGGGCTTGCCGTCGAGCTGCAGCGGCCGCGCCAGCGTGATGCCGCTCATGCCGCCCTGCGCGGTGCCGAGCCAGTAGGCGTCGATATCGGCCTTGGTGATGCCCGACGAGGCGAAGCACTGATCGGCGGCCTCGACCACGAGGTCATCGAGCCCCTTGTCCCAGTGCTCGATGAAACTCGTGCAGCTCATGCCCACGATGGCGACGCGGTCCTTGATGCCATGGCTAGCCACGGAGCGGCCTCGCTTTCCAGAAGTAGTTGGGCAGTCCGTCCTGCACGAAGAGTCGGCGGAACGTGGGCTCGACGCGCATGCCGATGCTCACCTCGGCCGCCGCGCAGTCGCACAGCTCGATGGGCAGGCGGCCGCCGCCGTCGAAGTCGACCACGGCGAACACCACGGGCGGGCTGGGCGAGTAGGCCACGTGGTCGATGGTGAACGTGGCGACGGTGCCCGCCACACCGGCCATCGGTGCGGGCTCCATCTGGTCGGTGCGGGTGCCGTCGGCCGACACTCGTTGCGGCGGCATGTGCACCTGACCGGTGGTCTGGTCGCGCCCGGCCACGAACCCGAACTTCCAGTCGTCGCTGCGTGCCGCTGCAGTGGCCGACACGCGCTGCGGTTCGGGCCGACGCGGCGGCTCGACGTTGAGGTTGCCGCGCCACGACAGGAAGCGGCCGTACGACAACGTCGCGCCGCCCTCGGCCTGTGCGGCCACGCTCACGGTGGGGCGATGCGCGGCGAGTGCGGGAGTGGTGCGGAGCAACAGCACGTCGGCGCCGTCGGCCAATGACACGAGCGCCACCAGTTGTCCGGGTTCTGCCTGCTCGAGCAGGTCGACGAGGGCGAGTCCGGCCTGCGCTGCGCCGGTGGCGCCGATCGACTGCGAACGATCGTCGATCACCCGGGGGGCCCCCAACTTCGCGGCGAGGCTCGAGCCGATACGTGGTGCCGGCGCGGCCACGGCCACGAGCGACACGTCGGCCGCTGCCACACCTGCCTGGGCGAGCGCCTGCTTCCACGCGTCGGCGCCGAGTCGGCCGTAGGTGAGTTCTGCGAAGCGTTCGTCCCACGACTTCGTGCGCGCCTCGCCGGGTGCGCGCCAGCGGTCGACGAACTCCTCGGTGGCACTGGCGGAGGCAACCACCTCGGCCAGCACGGGCCGCTCGGGGGAGTGGCTGGCGAACAGCACGGCCACTGCGCCGTCGCCGCCGGCTGCCTCGTCAGCGGAGCCCGCCCATCCGCGGCGGATGTCGGCGGCGGCCACGAGCGTGGTGCCGGAGCCGCAACTGGCCAGCAGCAGTCCTGCGGTGGCCGAACGTGCGCTCTGCCCGAGGTCGGTAGCAAGTGCCCTGCCGCTGAGGCGTAGCGCGGCGTGCACCACGGTGGCGTTGGTCTTGTCGGCGTAGGCGGGGGCGGTGGAGGCGAACATCAGCACGTCGGCCGACTCGACGCCGGCAATGCGCCGCGCCGCTTCGACCGCCATGGTGCTCGGGTCTTCGTCGTAGCTCGCCACAGTGCGAACACCCTTGCCGCCGCCCTGCCCGACGAACGCAGCGATGTGGGCGCGCTCGAGCCGCCAATGCGGCAGATACGAACCCCAATCCACGATGCCTCGCATTGGCTGAACACTAACGGCCAGTACAGTCGGGCGATGCGGTCGAACCAGCCAGCCGGACCCGACACGCCGCACACCGGGCCCCTCGCCGGGCTGCGTGTGCTGGCGCTCGAACAGATGCAGGCGCTGCCGTTCGGGACACAGTTGCTGGCCCGCATGGGTGCCGACGTGGTGAAGATCGAGCACCCGCGCACCGGCGATCTCGGTCGTGGTTCGCTGCCCGCGATGCTCGACCCCGACGGCCGTCGTGTTGGTGCAACGTTCCTGCGCAACAACCTCGGGAAGCGATCGGTGTGCATCGACCTCAAGTCGCCGGCCGGTCGCGATCTCGTGCTGCGCCTTGCGCCACGGTTCGACGTGGTGTGCGAGAACTTCAAGGGCGGTGCGCTCTCGGCCATGGGGCTCGGCTACGAGCACGTTCGCGCCGTGCACCCGGCCGTCGTGTACCTCTCGATCTCGGGCTTCGGTAACACCACGCCCACGCCGTATGGCGGATGGCCCGCCTATGCCGGGGTGGCCGAGGCGATGAGCGGTCTGTACGAGTGGAAGCGTCTTCCCGGGCAACCGCCGGCGGTGTCGCCGGTGGGTGCGCTCGGCGACATCGGCACCTCGCTGTTCGGCGTCATCGGCCTGCTCGCTGCGCTGCGCCACCGCGACGCTACGGGTGAGGGGCAGTACGTCGACGTGGCGATGTTCGACTCGATGGTGTCGTTCGCCGACGTGGTGGCGAACTGGTGGTCGATGGGCGAGCGGCCCGAGCCGGGCCAAGGACTCAAGATGATCCTCGACGGGTTCGAGGCGACGAACGGGTGGTTCATCGTGCAGGTGGGGCGCGAGCACGAATTCGAACGTTTCGCCACCCTCATCGGCCAGCCGGGCTGGACCTCCGACGAGCGTTTCGCCACACGTGAGGGTTGGCGTCAGCACATCGAGGTCATCCGCGCCGCGGTGCGGCAGTGGGCGGCCACCATGACCAACGTCGAGGCGTGCCATGCGCTCGCCGCGGCGGGCGTGGCGGCGGGCCCCGTGTTCAGCGCCGCGCAGGTGATCGACGACCCGCACCTGCGGGCCCGCGACATGATCGTCGAGATCGACCGCACCGATGGCGTGGCCGACCCGGTGGTCACCCCCGGCAACCCGGTGAAGATGTCGGCCCATCCCGAGACCGAACCCACCCGGCCGCCGTGGCAGGGCGAGCACACGCAGCAGGTGCTGGCCGACGAACTCGGCCTGTCGTCCGATGAACTCGCCCACCTCGCCGCTTTAGGAGCGATTGCATGAACAACCATTTTGCCGAACAGCGTCTGCTCGACCGTGATCTGTATGCCGCCGACCCACACCCGTTCTTCACGTGGTTGCGTGCCGAGCAGCCCGTATACCGCGACCCGACCGGTGTGTGGACGCTGGCGAAGCATCACGACATTCGCGAGGCCGAGCGTCGAGCGCAGTTGTTCTCGAGCGCGCCGGGCTCGCGTCCGAACGGCACGCCGCAGCCGTCGATCATCGACAGCGACGACCCGTGGCACGCCGCGCAGCGCCGTCTGGTGGCTCAGGGTTTCACCCACCGGCAGATGCAGTTGTATGAAGACCATGTGCGCGCCGTGGCACGCCAACTGGTCGACGCCGTCGAGGCCGCGGGCACCTGTGACGTGGTCGAGTCGCTCGCCAAGCCCCTGCCGATGACGCTCATCGGCGAGATGCTCGGTGCGTCGCCCGACGACTTCGACCGACTGCAGCACTGGAGCGACCAGATGATCGGCGGCTCCGATGGCCCCGAGAACATCACTGACGACGTGATCGGCGCAGCGTTTGCGTACTACGAGTACATCGCCGGTGTCATCGCGGCGCGCCGAGCCGAACCGCACGACGATCTCGTGAGCACGCTCGTGCACTCGACCATCGACGGCCACCAACTCGACAACGACCACGTGATCGGCAACTCGCTGCTGCTCCTGGTGGGCGGGAACGAGACCACCCGCAGTGTCATCACCGGGGGCCTGCACGCACTCATCACCCACCCCGACCAGATGGCCATCGCCGTCGAGTCGGTGGCCAACGGCGTGGTCGACTCTGGCGTGATCGAGGAGTGCCTCCGCTGGGTGACACCCATCAACAACATGAACCGCACCACCACGGCCGACGTGGAGGTGCGCGGCGTCACCATTCCCTCGGGCTCGCAGGTGTTGATGAGCTACGTCTCGGCCAACCGTGACGAGGAGGTGTTCGACGAGCCGTTCCGGTTCGACGTCACCCGCGAGTCGAACCAGCACATCGCCTTCGGCTTCGGGCCGCACCTGTGCCTCGGTGCACAGTTGGCCCGCCTCGAGTTGCGGGTGACCTTCACCGAGGTGCTCGGCCGACTGCGCAACCTGCGGCTCGCCGACGCCCACTTCGTGCCCCGCTACAGCCACTCGTCGTTCGTGCGTGGCATCCAGCAGCTGCCGGTGGTGTTCGACTCCTGAGGTGTGGTCAGGTGCCGTCGATGTCGGGAATCGGCATCTCGAAGTTCGGCGTGCGCACTCCGCCGTCGACGTGGAGCACCTGGCCGGTGACGTACGACGCCGCGTCGCTGGCGAGATAGAGCACCGCTGCGGCGATGTCGGACGGCACGCCGAGTCGACGCAGGGGAGTGGCGGCCTCGATGGCCTCGCGGATGCTCGGGTTGTCGGCCACCACCTGCAACGCCTCCGTGAGGATGGCGCCCGGTGCGATGGCGTTGACACGAATGCGCGGGTTCAGGTCGGCGGCCATCAGCCGCACCGCCTGGTCGAGCGCCGCCTTCGATGCGCCGTAGGCCACGTAGCCGCGGCCCACGTTGTGCCCCATGGCGCTCGAGATCATCACCACGCTGCCGCCGCCGGTTGCCATCATCAGCGGCACCGACTCGCGTACCAGTCGCAGGCCGTTCACCACGTTGTTCTCGAAGCCGCGGCGAAGCTCGTTGTCGGAGGTGCTGAGGAACGGTCGCGGCATCGAGCCGCCCACTACACCCACCACCACGTCGAGTCGGCCGAACTCGTCGCGCACCCGCGCCACGGCGGCCCGGGTGGCGTCGGCGTCGTTGGCGTCGGTGGGCACGGCGATGGCGCGCACGCC
>JBJTXX010000549.1:0-387 GCA_046082485.1 Actinomycetota bacterium | reverse complement strand
AACTGCAACGGGTTGACGAAGATCGTCACTGCGACGACGTCGGCCGTGCGTCGCGCCTCTGCCACGAGGTGCATGTGCCCGTCGTGCAACGCACCCATCGTGGGCACCAGCCCCACACGACTGCCCGCTGCCCGGTGGCCGTCGCTCCAGGACTGGAATGCCGGCGGAGAGGTGACGACCAGCACGGGTGGCTCAGTGGAAGCTGTGCTCGTCGTCGGGCCAGGTGCCGTTGCGCACCTCGCTGACGTAGGCCTCCGTGGCGCGGATGGCGGCACCTCTCAGGTCGGCGTAGTGCTTGGTGAACTTCAGCGCCATGTCACTGAGGCCCAGCACATCGTGCAGCACCAGCACCTGGCCGTCGCAGTCGGGGCCGGCGCCGATGCCGAT
>JBJTXX010000548.1:0-4914 GCA_046082485.1 Actinomycetota bacterium | reverse complement strand
ATCGAGCCGCGCCGATCGGCAGCTCTTCGCTTTCCGGCGACGTCGGCCCAACCCGCTCGTAATGCCCGCTATGTGCGCCCTCGCGAAGGCCCTCGGCGCAACTAGATGGGACACGCCGATTGTGGGCACCAAGTCCCACCGACTGCCTGCAGCCGGTGCCGTCGGCAGCAGGGCCCGCCGCAGCGAACCTGATCGCCAACCACTCCGCGAGCAGCGCAACCGTGCCGGGATCGAGACGACGCGGGAGAAACGCAACCAAGGCGCGTGAACGACCACCCCTCCTTTTGCCGTGTGAAGAACCGCTGAGCGCATCTTCCGATGAGGGATGAGCGCGCGGCACCGCTCACGCACCTCGCGGATGCTGGTCGAGGAACGACCAGATCGCTCGACTTGCATCGAAGTCGGCGTATGGCTCACCCACCAGGGCCGCTGCCGCATCGGACGAGGCTGCGTGCCCCATCCACGCGTGGCTCGCTCCCTCGACGGTGACCAGTCGGACCTCGGCACCGGAGCGGCAGTTCTTCCAGGTCGAGACTTCGACATCCGGATTCGAGAGGGTCACTTCGATGACCGGCTCGCCGTCGCATCCGTCTACCGTCGCGATGGTTTCGACCGCCGCACGACCTGATCTGAAGGCGACGCCGGACACACCGGTACCCAAACCGCCGTCGAGTGGATGATTGCTGTCGGCGAGGCCGTGAAGATGCAGCAGCGAGACCGGTTTCACAGGCTGACACGCATCGATTCCGAGGCTTCCAGCTTGCACACCGATCGCGACGATCCGGTCCGAGAGCTCACATGCGAGGCGGTACGCCATGATCGCACCGTTCGAGTGCCCGACGGCGAATATGCGCTCTGAATCGAGTTCGAACCGAGCCTCGAGCAGCTCGATCAGGAGCCTCACGTAGCCCACATCGTCCACGTTCTGGCGGACTGCGGGCCCACAGCAGTACCCGCCGTTCCAGGTCTGCAACCCCGGTCGATCGGGCACAGCCCTGATGCCGTCCGGGTACACGACGACGAACCGATTGGCCTCGGCGAGGCCATCGAGACCCGAATTCACGGCAAACTGGTCCGAGCTGCCGAGACCACCATGGAGGGCGATCAGCAGGGGTGCTGCCTCTCCCTCGGGCAGCGATCTCGGAACGTACAGCCGGAAGTGGCGCCGACGGCCGTCCGGCGTCTCGACCCACTCATCGCTCACTGTCCCCACGGCTGATGTCGCTGGCTTCGCAGTCGCATACGGGTCGAAATCGATAGGCGTCGTGGTCGCCGGGGACGACGTTGTCGGTGGCGCGATCGACATCGTCGAGGCCGTGGTCGTCGACGAGTCACCGATCGGCCGCCCGCCTTGTGCGCAGCCCGACACAGCCGCGAACAGGATCAACGCCAGCACGAACCGACGTCCTCGGCCCGAACCGCCCGCACAGTAACCGAGAGCCATCCTGCACGAGTTTCGCACAGCGGGAAGTGACGCCCGGCCCTTGTCGGCCCAAGATCCAAGGGCGACAATGCGGACATGACATCTCGCCCAGCCGGGTGGTACCACGACCCGATCCGGGTCGGCACCGCACGCTGGCACGACGGATCGCGCTGGACGTCGCACATCTCCTTCGGCGGCACCGTCGGCACCGACCCCACGCCGATCGAGCAGGTCGAGCGTGAGGAGCGCCGCCTTGCAGCCCAGCAGGTCAGGTCCTACCTCGACGGCACGCGGGCGCGACACGTCGTCGGCCAGGCCGCACTCGACGCGCTGGGGCGCGACCTCACGGCATGGGAGGCGCCGCTGCTGCCACCGCCGGCACCCCAACACGCTCTGCCCCCGGCCGCGGTCGTGGCGCCGCCAACGGACACGGCGCAGCGGCCTGTAACCGTGCCCGCGCAGGTCGAGCCGACACCCGCCGAACCGGCAGCGGTGTGGCGATGGGCGCGATCGGCCCTCGAGACCGTGCGCAGCGACCTCGCCGTGCACGGTCTGGCCTATCTCGGCGTGCTGCTGCTGTTCTCCGGGGTCACCGGCCTGATGGTCTTCTCGTTCGACGAGGTGCGTCCCGGCCTGCGGGCGTTGTCGGAACTGCTCGTACCGGTCGTGTTCCTGCTCTCGGGGTGGTTCCTCCGCAGACGCAAGGCTGCGTTCGTCGGCTCGATGCTGGAACTCGTGGGCTTCGCGGTGGTGCCACTGGTCGCCATCGCCTCGGTCACCGACGGGTCGTCGATCCCTCCCGATGTCTCCGGGCCGGCACTGCCCCTCACGCAGGCAGCGATCGTCGCCGTGGCGGGCCTCGCGATGCGGGTGGTCGCCGGCCGTTCGTCCACGAGCACGGCGCGTTGGGTCTGGGCGCCGAGCCTGTGGTTGGCGGCGGGCCTCGCTGCGGGCGCCACGGTCGACCCCGTGCCGTCCGGCCCCGACATGGCGCGGCCCCATTCCGTGCAGTTGGCCGTCATGGTCGCCGCGATCGCGGTCACCGTGGTCTTCCTCCGCGGTCGCACCTCGCAGGTCTGCGTCGCAGCAATCCGCACCGCCCTGCCCGCGGCCACTGTGCTGGCGACCCTCGAGCTCGTCGCTGCCGGCGCACGCGACTGGCCCGTCACCGGTGCCGTCGTCTCGGGCCTTGCGCTCGTCGTGCTCGCCGAACTGCTTGCCGACCGTCACTCGGCCACGACCGTCGCGGCGGTCCAGTCCGTGGCGGTCGCGCTCACTGCGGTTCGTCTCGGGGCGCAGGCACCCGCCGCATGGGTGGCGGTCGGCGCGATCGTCGTCGCAGTGGTTGGGTGCGAGACCACCCGCCGCCGCAGGCCCGGCCTGCTGCCCGAACTCATGTGGCTGGTCGTTGCCACCGCTGCGCTGGCGGTGTCGTTGGGCCGTCCCGGCGCAGCGGTCACCGCCTGCCTCGTCGCTACCGCATGGTCGCTCTGGAGGCACCTCCGCGGCGTCGCCTGGATCCGTTCGAGCGACGCCTTCGGCATCATCCCGGTGACAACCTCCGCCATGGCGGCGGCCGAGGCATGGACGCTGCTCGGCGTGCGCACCGCAACGCCCTCGCTCGCAGCCGTAGTGCTGTCCGTTGCCATCGGCGGCCACCTCCTGCGCGGATGGCGTGAGCGGCCGCTGTGGCGGTGGTGGGTTCCCGCGGCCTCGGTCGCTGTCTCGCTCGCGTCGATCGCTGCAACCGTCGATGGCGTGCACTGGTCGGCGGGTCTCGCCGGGGCGTGCGCCGCCGCGGCACTGCTGCTGTCGTCGACTCGAGTCGATGTGCGGGTGTGGCTGGTGTCGGTGGCGACGGCGTGGTCGGGCGCCAACGTTCTGCTGGCCCTCGGCGCGAACGCGGCGACATCCGCGATCGTGCTCGCTTGCGTCGGTGTCGCACTCGTGGTCGCGACCGTCAACACCGATGGGGTCGCTGCCGCCCACATCACGGCCGTCGGCCTGCTCGCTGCGACGCTCGCCCCGATTCCGGCAGCGTCGGGGGGCTGGCCGCTCGTCTCCACCCTCGCGCTGGCGACCGCGGCGTGGGCGATGGTTGCAGCGATCCACGAAGCCCGCGGCGTGCCGCACATCGAGCGGCTGCGGCACTGGACCCACGAACAACACCTCGACGTGGCTGGCTGGCTCGACACGATCCCGGCCGTCGTCGGCATCGCCGGCTCGGCGGGCACGGCACTCGCGACCGCAGCCGCCGCAGGGCTCGATGAGCGGTGGTTCGCGACTGCGGTGAGTGCCACTGTGGTCGCCGCAGCACTCGTCGTGCGGATCACACGCTGGAGGCGAGCCTCCTCGAGCGCACTGGCGTGGGAGACGGTGTTGCTGGCCGTCGCTGCGGTGGTCGGCACCGCTCTCGGCGCCGCCAAGCAGGGAACGCTCGACCACGAGCGCATCGGGCAGCTGGCCATCGGCTGCGCGGGCGTGCTTGCGGTGACCCTGCTCGCCCGAGCCCCTCGACCCGCGACCTTCCCTTGGCTCGGGTGGGTCGCCGCCGGCTCGCTGGTACCGCTGCTCTCGCATCTGTCCGGTGTGCCCGATCGCTGGGTCGACGCAGTCGTGGCGGCGGCCGGCGCCCTCACGCTGGTCGGCGCGCTGGCGGTCGACAGGGTCCGCCACGGCGACGTCGCCCGACGGCCTCTCTCCGATGCACCGGGCCTGTTGCCACCGGCCACGGTGGCAAGTGTGCTGCTGCTCGTGGCCGGGGTGTGGCTGTGCACCGACCCCAGCGCCACCGCGGTGGGATGGAGCCTGATCGGCCTCTCCGTTGCATCGTTCGCCGCGGCGCTCGCCGCCCGCGTGGGTGCCCTTACCGCTCCCGCCTACCCGATGGCGGGCATCGGGTTGGTGCTGCTGGCCCCGTGGCACCCCGCCGAGCACCCGTGGTCGCTCGTGCCGGTCGTCGCCGCCCTGCTGGCACTCGCCTGGGCCGCCACTCGCCTGCCCGAACGCCGGGTGCTGCGCCGGTGGGACACACCGCCGTTCTTCGCAGCCCACCTCGTGGCTGCAGGCGCGCTCGCAGCGACCGTCCAGCACGGCTCGCTGCCTGCCACGGCGAGCACGCTGGGCATCACGTCGCTCGCCGTCGCCGGCGTGAGGCGTCGGATGGAGTGGGCATCGGCCGGCGCAGTGCTGGTGGTGCTGGGCGCGGCCGCAGCAGGGCCGGGTTGGCTGAGCGGGGCACTCCTGCTCGTCGGCACCGTCGCCCACCTCGCGGCACGACGCGCGACCGGCACGGCCCGCATCCCGTTGCTCGTCACGAGCGCCGGCGCGCTGATCGCCTCCTGGGCGTCGATGGTCGTGTGGCTGTCGTCGGCGGAGGCACCCATCCTCGGGGCGACCGCCGTCGCCGCATCCGCGGCGGCCCTCGGATGCGCCGTCGTCGTGCGGCGCGGCATCGGTGCGAGGGATGCCGGAACAGCCCTGCTCGGGAC
>JBJTXX010000547.1:0-1363 GCA_046082485.1 Actinomycetota bacterium | reverse complement strand
GACGACAACCGACGATTCACGGCGCGCCACACCGCCTACTACGCCCGCCGCGCCGCCGGGGGCTGCGGCATCGTGGTGACCGAGGGCGCCAGCGTGCACCCTTCGGACTGGCCGTACGAACGGGCCCCGCTGGCCGCGCTGTGCGCCGACGGATGGGCTGCCATCGCTGGCGCCTGCCACGACCACGGCGCCCTCGTGCTGGCATCGCTCGACCACGCAGGTGGTCAAGGCAGCAGCGCCTACAGCCAGCGCGAACTGTGGGCGCCCAGCCGGGTGCCGGAGGTCAACAGTCGCGAGGTGCCGAAGTGGATGGAAGCCGACGACATCGCTGCCGTCGTGCGGGGTTTCGCCGAGGCGGCCCGGCTGGCGGTGCAGGCCGGTTGCGACGGGGTGGAACTGAACGCTGGCCAGCACAGTCTGGTGCGCCAGTTCCTGAGCGGGCTCACCAACCACCGCGACGATGAATGGGGTGCCGATCGGCTGCTGTTCGCCCGGCAGGTGATCGGCGCGGTGCGTGCCGCCGTGGGCGATGCCCCGGTGGCGCTGCGGTTGTCGTGCGACGAACTGGCGCCGTGGGCGGGCATCACCCCCGACATGGCACCCGGCATCGCAGCGGCCCTCGTGGCAGAGGGGGTCGACCTGCTCACGGTGGTGCGCGGTTCGATCTTCTCGGTCGAGAAGACGCGGCCCGACTTCCACGAACCCGGCGGGTTCAACATGGCGTTGTGCAGTTCCGTGCGCCAGGCCGTGCCCGGCACACCCGTCTTCCTGCAGGGTTCGGTGGATGCCGAATATGCCGCGTGGGCAATCGACGAGCACCACGCCGACGGTGCAGAGATCACCCGCGGGCAGATCGCCGACCCCGACCTGGCGCGCAAGGTCGCCCAAGGACAGTTGGAACAGATCCGCCCCTGCATCCGCTGCAACCAGACCTGTCAGGTGCGCGACGCCCGCAACCCGATCGTGACCTGCGTGGCCGAACCCAGCAGCGGTCACGAGGCCGACGACCCCGACTGGGCGAACCGATCCGCACGCCCGCGCGAGGTGCTGGTGGTGGGCGGCGGGGTGGCGGGCCTCGAGACCGCACGGGTCGCGGCAGCGCGCGGGCACTCGGTGCGCATCGTCGAACGGGGCGACCGCCTCGGTGGCGTCGCCGCACTGGTTCCGCACGCCGAGCCACTGGTGCACTGGCTGGTCGGGCAGTGCCACGAACTCGGGGTCTCGTGGGTGCTCGGCGAGGAAGGGCTCGACGCCGTCACTGCCGCCACCCCCGGCACCGTCGTGGTGCAGGCCACCGGCGGGCGCCAAGGCACGCGGGCGTACGACATCGCCGACGGCGCGCTGGTGGTCGACGCGGTCGAGG
>JBJTXX010000546.1:0-27632 GCA_046082485.1 Actinomycetota bacterium | reverse complement strand
GGATGCTCGTCTTCTTCTTGATCCTTTTCGGGTTCGTCTCCTTGGGAGCCCGAACCTTGCTGTTCTCCTTGCTGGTCATGATTGAGGGTCTTTCTCGAACGATTGCTGGGTCAGAAGGGTTCTTCGTCGCCGTACACGGGATCCGGTACGCGGTTGCCACCGCCACCGCTGCTGCCACCACCGCCGTAGTTGCCGCCGCCACCGCTGCCACCGCCGTCACGGGCGATGCGCTCGACCTCGGCACGGGCCCACCGCAGCGACGGGCCGATCTCATCTGCGATGATCTCGACGACCGAGCGCTTCTCGCCTTCCTTGGTCTCGTACTGGCGCTGCTCGAGGCGGCCGGTGACGATGACGCGGGTGCCCTTGCCGAGCGACGCGGCGGCGTTCTCGCCGAGCGTGCCCCAGGCCACGATGTTGAAGAACGAGGTCTGCTCCTGCCACTCGTTGTTCACCTGGTAACGACGGCTGACGGCGAGGCCGAACTGGGCCTGGCCGCGACCACCGGAGGTGAAGCGGAGTTCGGGATCGCGGGTCAGGTTGCCCACGAGGGTGACTGTGCTATCGGCCATGTGCGGCTGCTCCTTCGGGTGTGGCGTGTACGACGCCGGTGGGATCAGGCTGCGGCCGTCATGCCGCGGCGAGCCGCCTCGGCATCGGGAAGACGCAGCAACTTGTGGCGGACGACATCGTCAGCGATACGGAACGAACGCTCGAGGTCGTCGAGCGCACCACCGGGGGCCACGAGGTTCATCACCACGTAGTACCCGTACTCCTTCTTGTTGATGGGGTACGCGAACTGGCGCTTCCCCCACCAATCGGGCTTGCCGTGCACGCTGCCACCGGCCTTGGTGATGCCATCGGTGATGGACTTCACCCAGCCCTGAGCAGCTTGCTCGTCGAGGTCACCTTCGAGGATGACCATGAGTTCGTAGGCACGCGTCATGCGTGTGAATCCTCCCTTCGGACCCGGGGGACACCCGGGGCCCCTTCCAATGGGGCAGGGCCAATATGACCGGGCGAGTGTAGCGGCATGTGCGGCACCTTGGCACGGGGGTGTGACAGGGTTTCGGAATGGACCTCCACCGCTGGATGCTGACCGATCTGGCAGGGGTGCGAGCCAAGCTCTTCACCTCCGTCCTCGAACTGGTTCCCGCGCACCGCTGGCACGAACAGGTCGACGGCGGCGGCAGCAGCATCGCCCACCTCGTGCTGCACCTCGCACGCCACCATGACCTCGCCGTGAACACGGCGATCCGCGCCCATCCACCGCTGTTCCATCGGCACGCCGAACCCCTCGGCCTCGGTGCGGCACACCCGGGCGTGGGCGTCGCCGAGCGCGAGGACACCGACGCCACCTCCCGGCTCGACCCGACAGCCCTCCTCGACTACGCCACCGAGGTGTTCGACACCACCGAGCAGTGGCTGCAGCCGCTGGGCTCGCTCGTGCTCGATGCTGTTCCCAACACCCCCCACCGGCACACCACGCACGCACACATCACCGCCGACGAGTTCGGCTGGCTGCACGGCATGTGGCGCGAGAAGCCGCTGTGGTGGTTGGTGCAGTGGCCGGTGCTCGGCCACGGCAACGCTCATGTCGGCGAAGGCATCAGCATTCGCAATCGCATGGGCCTCAGCCCGTTCTAGCGATCCATCCAGTCGCCGCTCGGCAGGTGTCGAACCAGCAACGTCGAGTCGCCGCACTGATACGCCCATGCATCATGGCCCGAGGCGGTGCGCACCACCACCCGGTGATAGAGACCCCTCACGGCGCCCTCCACCTCGTCGAGCGCGGCGAGTGCCTCGTCGAGTCGGGTCAGTTCGTACACGCGACCGAGGATGCGACGGTCACCACCGAACACGGCGGCGGGGTACTCGAGGCCAGTGTCGTAGACATCGCCGGCGACTGAGGTGTCGACGCCGTCGCCCACCACGAACGCCTCGAGGAAACGCCAGCGAACCTCGCCGGGCCGCAGCGTGCCGTAGACGAACAGGTGGGTCGTCATGACGACTGGCGCACGCGGCGCCCACGGCCGACCGGCAACACCCTCAGGAGGTGGTGCCAGTGGCAACCGACGCATGCCTCGACCACGTAGGCCGTCAACTCGTCGGGGCGGGCATCGAGCGAGGCCAGTTCGGCAGCGGTCGACACGCAGCGCCCGTGCGAGGGCAACCGCGGGCCGAAGACATAGGTGACGAGCTTCAGTTCCCGCTCGGCGCAGATCGGGCAGGCAACGGTCGCCGCGCTGCCCACGTTCCGCGCGGCACGGATCAGTTCGGGATGGGCATCGCACACCTGGTCCTGCCGCAACCTGCCGCGGTGGAACTCGTTGATGAGGTGGCGGCGCGAGAGACGGTGGTCGACCACTCCCTTCTGACCCCGCAGGGCGCCCACTCCGAACGTCATCGCCGCGAGGCTATCCCTGATCCACCGGGCACGAGCCCGCACCGACAAGACTGACGAACATGCACATCTGGTACGGCTCACACGTCGCCGACGAGCGCGAACTGCGGTTGTGCGGAGACCTCGCCGGCAAGCGGGTCATCGAGCTCGGTGCGGCTCAGCACCCCGTTCCGAACTCGGTCGTCATGGCCGTCGCCGGCGCGAACGCGATGGCGCTCGACCCGAACGCCCAGGCGATCGCCGCCATCCGTGCCTCGGCCGAACAGCACGAGGTGCGTGTCCAGTGCCATCAGGGTGACCTCGCCGACCTCGGTTTCGCGACCAGTGGCTCGGTCGACGTGGTAGTGGCCAGCCACACCCTCGATGGCGTGGAGGACCTGCCCCGGCTGCTGCGCCAGGTGCACCGAGTGTTGAAGCCGGGCGCGTCGTTCGTCGTGGCGATGCGCCACCCGGTGGCGGCGATGCTCGGCCCCGATCTCGCGGTGCGCCATCCCTACGGTGGCGCAAGCCCCACGTTCGGCGATCTCTACATGGCATTCGAGCGGACGAACTTCCACCTCGACACCATCCACGAGTTGGCCGACCGGCGCACCCGCGAACCCGTGGCACCGTCGGTGCTGGTGCTGCGAGCCCGCAAACAGGGCGTCTAGACCGTCGCGGCAAGCGAGTACTCGGCCTCCACCAGTTCGGAGGGTCGGGGCCGACCGAACAGATAACCCTGAGCACGCTCGCACCCGATCTCGCGCAACCGACTGAGCTGCAGCGGCGTCTCGACTCCCTCGGCCACCACCTGCAGGCCCAGCGAATGGCCCAACTTCACCACGGCCTCCACGATCGTCGTGTCCTCGGTGTCGATGCCGAGGCCGCTCACGAACGAACGGTCGACCTTGATCGCCTCCACCGGGAACCGCTTCAGGTACGTGAGCGACGAGTAGCCGGTGCCGAAATCGTCGACCGCGAGGTGCAGACCGAGGCTGCGCAGTTCCCGCAACCGCACCGAGGCCGCCTTCACGTCGGCCATCAGGGCCGTCTCGGTGATCTCCAGCCACAGTTGGTTCGCCGGCACTCCGGACTGTGCCAGTGCCTCGGCGACGATGTCGACCAGGTCGGCGTCGCCGAGTTGGCGGGCGCTCAGGTTGACCGCCATCGACAGTTCCCCACTCACCCGGCCACCGTGCAGCCAGGTGCCCAGTTGGGCCAGCGACGAGCGCAGCACGGCGGCGCCCACATCGCTGATCAGACCGGTTTCCTCCGCCATCGGCAGGAACTTGTCCGCGCCCAGCAGCCCTCGATCGGGGTGCCGCCAGCGGGCGAGCACCTCGAACCCGACCAGTCGCCCGGTGTCGAGCATCACGACCGGTTGGTAGTACGGCACGATCTCGCCGCGTTCCAGGCCGCGGCGCAACTCGTTCGTCGTGCGCAGGTTCACCAGCGAACTGCCGTGGGTGCTCGGCGAGAACACCTCCACGCAGTCGCGTCCGCGCGACTTCGCCCGGTACATGGCGGCGTCGGCGTCACGCAGCAGTTCCGCCGTGCCGAGTCCGGCCCTGTCGGCCACCGTGATGCCGATGCTCGCCGTGACGAACAGCTCCGCGCCATCGATCTCGATCGGCTTGGCGATCTCGGCCCGCAGGCGCTCGGCGATGGCCACGGGGTCCAGGCCGCCCGTGGCGTCGCGCACCATCACGATGAACTCGTCGCCGCCGAACCGACCCAGCATGTCGCGGTCTCGCACCACGGACCGCAGGCGTTCGCTGAGCACCCGCAGCAGTTGGTCCCCGGCCTCGTGGCCGAGGCTGTCGTTGATGACCTTGAAGTTGTCGATGTCGATGAAGAGCAGCGCCACGCTGCCCGGGTCGTCGTTCTCGACGTAGCCGCCGAGGCGCTCGAGGAAACGGAAGCGGTTCGGCAGCCCCGTGAGACCATCATGGGTCGCGGCCCATTCCATCCGCTCTGCCGTGTGCCGCTGCTCGGTGATGTCCTCGATGTGGGCGATCGCGATGGTGTCGCCCTCACCGTCGTCCATCAGGGAGACCCACGTGCGTGTCCAGACGGTGCCGCCGTCGCCGCGGAGGAACCGGCGTTCCACGCGGAACCCGTCGGCCTCGTTGTCCGAGACCCGCTCGAGCAGGGGGGCCAGGACGCCGCGCTCGTCGGGGTGGCAGATGTCGTCCATCGTCGACCCGACCAAGCCGGCCCGGGGGCGATCGAGCATCCGTTCCAGCGAGTCGTTGACGTCGAGGATCGTGCCGTCGGTGAGCGACGACAGCGCCATCCCCGTGGGCGCGTTGTGGAACGCAAGGCGGAACCGTTCACGGGCACGCTCGAGCCGACGGCTCTCCAGCACCCGGGTGGTCACGTCGCGCAGCGCCACCACGGTGCGGTCCGGGTTCGCCACCGGGCGATTGACATCGGCCTCCAGCACCACCTCCGTGCCGTCCGGTGTGTCGAGCGTCAGCAACGGGGGCGTGATCGGTGCATCGGTGTGCACGGCCCGGCCGAGTTCCACCAGTCGACCACGGTCCTCGATGCGGAACAGGTCGGCGAAGAAGCGACCGACGAGCGCCTGCTGGGTGCCTCCTGTGAAGTCGAGGGTTCTGGCGTTGACCTCGCGGATGCGACCCGTCCGATCGATCACCACCACCGCCTCGGGCAGATCGTCGAGTTGGGCGCGCAACTGCTCGTGTGTCTGTTCGAGTTCGTTCAGGTTGTCGTGCAGCCGGGTCGCCCACGACGCGCTCTGCCGGAAGTTCGCGGCCTGCGAGGCAGCGAACACCAGCCCGGCCACCGACCCGATGGCCAACGATGCGACACCGGCCTCGTGGTGATGCACCATGTACTTCCACGTGGCGGTCCACAGGGCGAGGGTCACCGAGCCGTTCAGCACGATCAGTCGGGCGAGCCGAGGTGGCTGGTTGGTGCCGTGGTCGGTCGGCCGCATCGCCATGGCGACCGCGAGTCCGGTGATGCCGATCGCCCAGCCCGTCGTCGCCACCGCCAGCGATCCGGCCGTGGGCTGTCCGCCGATGCGGCTCTCGGCGACATCGGCGGCCACCAGCACCACCATGGCGGCGAACCACACAGCCCTGGCAGGGTCGAACCGTTCGAGCAGCAGCAGCAACAGCACCGACGCGACGTACAGGTCGACGGTCGGCCACACCACCACCATCACCTGCTGCAGGACACCCAGCCGTGTCGGGTCACCGAGAGCGGGCTCGATCACCCATTCCCACAGCACGAAGATGCCGGCGAGGGTGACGAGCGCAGCATCGAGCAGGTGCACGGCTGCCGCCAGTCGACCGCGTCGGCGCAACTGCTGCACGAGGAACGCTGCGAGGCCGACGCCCCACACCACCTGACCGACATCGGCGAGCGAGAGCGTCGGCCAGTCTGCGCCCGCCATGGGGTCGATCGCCGCCATGGTCTGCGCCAGTGCCTGGCCGACGAACGCGGCGACCACCAGTGCCCGACCCGGCATCCCGGCGATCGACGGCCACACCAGCGACCCGAGACCCACGAGCGTGACGGCGAGCAGCACGAGGTGCGTCCAGCGGTGCCAACCGTGGAAATCACCGACGCCGAGGGCCAGGGCGGCACCGAACATGGCCACGGTCGCCAGCGCGCTGAACGCGGTGACTCGGCCGCCGAGCGCGACCAAGGACGCCTGGGACTCCTCCACGGGCATCGTTCTACCACGCTTAGTGCTGGCTTCGCCACCATTCGTCGAGCCGAGCGCGGATTTCCTCGTCGGTCAGCACGCCCTCGTCGAGCCGTATCTCCATCAGGAATGCGAGCGCGCGGCCCACCACCGGTCCGGGGCCCACGCCGAGATGCGTCATGACGTCGTCGCCGTTCAACTGCGGTCGGATCGACGCCAACTCCTCGCGTGCCGCCAACTCGGCGATGCGCGCCTCCAGGTCGTCCATCCGTTTGGCCAGCATCAGCGCCTTTCGTTCGTTGCGGGTCGTGCAGTCGCAACGGGTCAGCACGTTCAGTTCCTGCAGCAGTGGGCCCGCGTCGCGCACGTAGCGTCGCACGGCCGAATCGGTCCAGCCCATCGCATACGTGTGGAAGCGGAGGTGCAGGGCCACCAACTCCGTCACCGCCTCGAGGTCCTCGTTGCTGTAGCGCAGCGCGTCCAACCGCTTGCGCGTCATCCTGGCGCCGACCGCGTCGTGATGGTGGAAGGTCACGCCCTTGCCCTGCTGGTAACCCCTCGTGCGCGGCTTGCCCACGTCGTGGAACAGGGCGGCGAGGCGTGTGACCCGGAAGTCGAACGGCGGCCGGTTCGGCGGTTGTTCGGCGGGCGGGCGCACGTTCTCGACCACGGCGAGCGTGTGGGTGAGCACGTCCTTGTGCCGGTGGATCGGGTCCTGTTCGAGCCGCATCGCGGTCAGTTCGGGAAGGAACTCGTCGGCCAGACCCGTGTCGATCACGAACCACAGCCCCGCCGATGGATTCGCGACGGTGATCAGCTTGTCGAGTTCGTCGCGGATGCGCTCCGCCGAGACGATCTCGAGCCGGCCGTGCATCGAGCGCACCGCCTGCACCAGTTCGTCGGTGGGCACGGCGCCGAAGCGGGCGATGAAGCGTGCTGCTCGCAGCATCCGCAACGGGTCGTCGCTGAAACTGACCTCCGGCGCCAGTGGCGTGCGCAACACCCTCGTGGCGAGGTCGACGGCGCCGTCGAAGGGGTCGACCAGCACAGGTGAATCGGCGGTGAGCTCCAGGGCCATCGCGTTGATCGTGAAATCGCGGCGTGAGAGGTCGGCCTCCACCCGGTCACTGAACTCGACATCGGGTTTGCGCGAATCGGGCTGATAGGCCTCGGCGCGATGGGTGGTGATCTCGAGGTGTCGACCGTCCTTCTTCGCGCCGATCGTTCCGAAGCGCTCGCCCTGCGCCCAGACGGCATCGGCCCAGTCCCGCAACACCTCCTTGATCCGCTCCGGGCGGGCGTCGGTGGTGAAGTCGTAGTCGATCGCGTCGACATCGGCCCCGGCGAGCAGGTCGCGCACCGAACCCCCCACCAGGTACAGCCGGTGGCCGGCGGCACGGAAGCGATCGGTGAGCGGCTGCAGTTCCTCCAGCACCGCCCGGAAGCGCGGCGGGATCACAGCAGCCCTTCGTGCACCCAGAAGCCGCGGATGTGGGCGATGGTCTCCATGCCGGGCCCACCCGAGGTGGTTGCCTCGAGCGGACTCCCGGTCTCGCCGGCCAGTTCCCGCAGCACGGTGGCCGTGCTGAGTTGCAGGGCCGACAGGTCGTAGCCGCCCTCCAGCATCACGATGCGCCGACCGGGCGGCACCAGCGACAGCACCCGCGCCGTGAGCGGTGCGTAGTCGCCGGCGCTGAGCCCCAGATCGGTGATGGGGTCGGAGCGGTGGGCATCGAAGCCCGCCGACACGATCACCCAGCTCGGGCGGAATCGGTCGGCGAGTGGCGCCACCAGTTCATCGAAGGCAGCGAGGTACACGTCGCCGGTCGTCTCGGGTGGCACGGGAATGTTCATGGTGACGCCGCGGGCATCACCGGTGCCCACCTCGTCGTGCCGACCCGTCCAGGGATAGAGCGGCCACTGGTGGATGCTCACGAAGAGCACCCTCGGGTCGGCGTAGAAGATGTCGTGGGTGCCGTTGCCGTGGTGGGCGTCGTAGTCGAACACCAGCACACGTTCCCCCGCCTCGGCCAGTGTCGCCGCGACCACCGCCACGTTGTTCACGAAGCAGAAGCCCATCGACTCGGCGTTCGAGGCGTGGTGCCCCGGGGGGCGCACCGCGCAGAACGCCGCCGAACCGCGGCCCTCGCGCAGTGCCTCCACGGCGGCCAGACCGGCGCCGGCAGCGAGACGTGCCGCGTCCCACGACCCAGCACTTGCATAGGTGTCGGGGTCGAGCCGGCCACCGCCCATTCGGCAGATGCCCTCGATGCGGTCGAGGTACCGCTCGGGGTGCACCAGCTCGAGTTCGGCACGCGTGGCCGGTCGCGGCTCGAGCGGCACCAGCGCGTCGGAGAGGCCGGCGGAGGCCGCACCGTCGAGCACTGCACCAAGGCGCTCGGGGCGCTCGGGGTGCCGCGGTCCGGCGAGGTGGTCGAGATAGGCCGTGTGGGTTGCGAACAGCACCGTCACGCTGCTGACGCTACCGTCGGGGCCGTGATGATCGGGGCTCCGCTCACGCTGCGAGGCGACGGGGTGACCGGTCGCGTGCTCGAGTGGCCGAGCCAGCCCGGCGTCGCCCAGTTGATCATGTACCAACAGCACCGCCTTCCGTCGACCGGCGACCTGATGCGCTGGTCCGACCAACTGCTCGGACGCGGCTTCCATCGCATCCGCACCAGCGCACTCGCGCCCCTGGCTGCACACCGGGTCGAGGCGCTCGGATTCCACATGGTGCAGGAGTTGGTGCTGCTCGAACACGACCATCCATCCGAGGCGCCCCGGCCCGAGATGACCTCGCAACGACTGCTCGTCGCACAGCACGCCGCCGCCAGCGCGCTCGACCACGCCGCGTTCGGAGTCGGCTGGTCGCTCGACCCCGAGGCCATCGATGAGGTCCGCCGAGCCACGCCCAGTCACCGCGCGCGATGGCTGGGTGAGTCACTGCCGGCGGGCTATGCGCTCACTGGGCGCGATGCCCGCTTGGGCTTCCTCCAGCGTCTGGCGGTCCATCCCGACCAGCAGGGCCAGGGTATGGGTCGGGCCCTGGTGCACGATTGCCTGCGCTGGTTGGCCCGGTGGCGGGCCGAGCGGGTGCTCGTGAACACACCCGTCGGAAACCACGTGGCATTGCGTCTCTACGAGACCAGCGGATTCCGCCGCCTCCACGAACGCCTCCGCGTCTTCGAACGCGACCTCTCGTGATGCGATCTCTCGTGACCCGGCCCCTCGTGACCCGGCCCCTCGTGACCCGGCGCATCGCCACCCTCGCGCTGGGCGTGCTCGCCGCCATCGCACCCTGCGTTCCGCCGTTCGGGCCTTCGCCCGTCGCGGCCGAGGGGCCGGCGCGGCTGCGCCTGATCGCCCAGTCGTTCAACGTCGTCGCCACCGGCTCGATCACGATGACGGTGCAGGTGCCGGCGGCCGTCCTCGCAACCGACTCCGACCACTCCGTCTCGATCACGGCGTACCGGCCGGTGGCGGGCAGGGACGCCGTCGAGGCCGCCGTGGCGGGCGAGTTGAACCGCAGCGTCGACACCGTCGAACTGGATTCCGACCAGTTGTTCCAACCCGTGCCGGGACAACTGCAGTTCGCCGTCCCCATCGAGGTGACCACCCGCACTCGCACTGCGCTGCAGATGTCGAAGCCGGGGGTCCATCCCGTCCTCGTGGAGTATCGGGTCGGCGGCGACGAGGTCGCCGAGTTGATCACGTTCGTCCACCGGGTGCCCTCCGACAAGGAGGAAGCCGAGGAACCCCTGACGCTGGCCTTCGTCGCATCGACCCTGCAGCCGGTGCGCCTCGCCGACGACGGCACCGTCGTGGTCGACCAACCGGCGGTCGACGAACTGTCGCGGCTGGCCGACCTGCTCGAGCGGTCCCCCGTGCCGCTCACCGTGAGGGTGCCGCCAGCCGTGCTCGACACCGTCGAGTCGAAGGAACCAGCACTCGCACGGCGGCTCGTCGCCGCCCTCGAGCGCAACGACCTGCTCTCGGCCCCCGCCCTGCCGATCGACCCGTCGTCGGCCGCTGCGGCCGGACGCGAGGCGCTCTACACCCAGTGGCTCCGCGACGGCGAGGACACCCTTGCCGCGGCAGTCGAGCGGCCATCCCAGCGCACCATGGTGTTCTCCACCGCTCCGCTCTCCGCAGGTGGCGGAGCCCTCCTGCGCGGCCTCGGAGCCCGCCTCGTCGTCATGCCGCCGGTCATCTTCGACGGGATTGCCGGAGCCGACACCCCGAGCCGGCCCACCGGGTTGTTCGGCCTCGACCTCGGCGACGGGATCACCGTCGATGGCGCCGTCACCGACGCTTCCACCGCAGCAGCGCTGAACCGCACCGATCACGAACTCGCGGCCATCGAGGTCGTCAGCGGTTTCCTCGCCGAGCGGGCCGCCATCGCGGAGGAATCGCGTCCCTCACGCCACGGCTTCGTCGTGGGCGAGGCAGACCTCGGTGTTCCCGCACTCGAGCCCTTCCTCACCATTGCCGAACTCATCGCCGAGACCCCCGGGCTGCAGGTGAGCACCGTCGACGAGTTCTCGGTGCGGACCGACAGGGTCACTCAGGACGGCGAGGCCGTGCTGGTGCCACTGCCCGGCCCGGCCTCCGACGAGGTCGCCCGCCGCGCCGGTCTCGCCGACGAGGTGGCGCTGCAGTCGGTCGCCGTCGCGAGCATGCTGCCCGACGAGGACCGTCGCACCGCCGAATGGGCCCGGCTCACCTCGGTGCTGCCCACGAGTGCCCTGTCCGACGCACAGGCAACCGCCATCGCCACACGCATCCGACAGGAACAGCAGTCGATCCTCGGTGCGGTCGAGGTGCCCGCCGGCTTCTCGGTGAACCTCACCGGTCGGCGCGGCACGGTGCGGGTGAGCCTGCGCAACAACGCCGCCATGCCGCTCGACGTGAAGGTGCGGATGACCGCGTCGAAACTGCAGTTCCCTGAACCGCCCCCCATCGTGACGCTGGCCCCCGGCGCGTTCACCGAGGTGCGTATCGACGTGGTGGCGCTCAGCAACGGCCGGATTCCCGCAACGCTCGACCTCTTCACCCCCGAGGGTGACACGAGGTTGGCTCCGCCCGTGCCGGTGTCGCTCAGTCTCACCGCGCTCAGCGGCGTCGGGAACCTCGTCACGGGCGCCGCCCTGATCGTGCTGCTCACCTGGTGGGTGCGTCACATTCGTCGTGGCCGCCGACAGCGCGCCGAGCGTGCAGCGACTACCCTGCCTGACTCGTGAGCACCCAGCGCATCCGCATCGTCACCGACTCGGCCTGCGACCTGCCGCAGGCGGTTGCCGACGAACTCGGCATCGAGATCGTCCCCCTCACCATCCGCATCGGCGGCCACGAGTACGTCGATCGCGCGGACCTCAGTGCCGCCGAGTTCTGGCGCAAGTGTGCCGAGGTGCCCGACCTGCCCGAGACCGCCGCACCCGCGCCGGGGCAGTTCGAGGCGGTCTACCGGCGGTTGGCCGCGGAGGGCGCCGAGAGCATCGTGGCCATCAACCTCAGTGCCGCGCTGTCGGCCACCATGCAGTCGGCCGAACTCGCCGCACGCTCGGTCGCCGACACCGTGAAGGTCACCGTCGTCGACAGCCAGCAGGTCACCCTCGGCCTCGGCCTCGTCGTCACCCGTGCGGCACGACTCGCGCAGCAGGGCGGTTCCCACGACGAGATCGTCGCGCTCGCCCGTTCGCTCGCCGGCACCACCAAGGTGTGGGGCGCGCTCGACACGCTCGAGAACCTGAAGAAGGGTGGTCGCATCGGCGGCGCCAAGGCGATGCTGGCCTCGGCGCTCGCGATCAAGCCCATCATCGAGGTGCGCGACGGCAAGGTGGAGCAGGGCGGCAAGCAGCGCACGCGCAGCAAGGCACTGGCCTTCCTGGTCGAGAAACTCGTGGAGGCCGGCCCGGTCGACACCGTCATGGTGCTGCAGGCCGACTGCTCCGACGTACCCGATTTCGTCGCCATGCTGCAGGCGCACCACAAGGGCGAGATCATCATCGGCGACATCGGTCCGGTGGTCGGCACGCACGCCGGCCGGGGCACCATCGGCATCGCCTTCACTACGGGCTCGGGCCACTAACCTCGGCTGGCAGACATGTCTGCAACCATGCCAGGCACCAGCAAGTCCGCTCTGCCCCCCGCGATCCTCGCCCAGCGCTACCGGCTGGAGCGTCGACTCGCGCAAGGTGGCATGGCCGAGGTGTGGGTGGCGACCGATGTGACGCTCAGCCGCAGCGTCGCCGTCAAGCTGTTGAAGCCCAACCTCGCCGCCGACCCGGTGGTGGCCGAACGGTTCCGGCGAGAGGCCATCGCCGTGGCCCAACTCAGCCACCCGAACATCGTGGCGGTGCACGACACGATCGAGGAGACCATCGGCGGCGAGCGTCGTCAGGCCGTGGTGATGCAGCTGATCAGCGGCAAGAGCCTGCGGCAGTTGCTCGACGAGCAGAAGCGCCTCAGCCCCGACCTCACGATGCACATCGGCGCGAAGGTGGCCGCAGCGCTCGACTGCGCGCACAAGGCCAACCTCGTACACCGCGACGTCAAGCCGGGCAACATCCTCATCGCTGCCGACGGAACCGTGATGCTCACCGACTTCGGCATCGCGAAGGGTCTGGCGGGGTCGGCGGACGACGACCTCACGAGCCCGAACGTGATGATGGGCACGGCCAAGTACCTGTCCCCCGAGCAGGTTCGGGGCAAGAAGCTCGACGGTCGGGCCGACCTCTACTCACTCGGGTTGGTGCTCTACGAGTGCCTCGCCGGACGAGTTCCGTTCCTGGGCGAGACCGACGCCGACACGGCCCTCGCCCGCCTGAACCGCGAGGCCACCGACCTGCGCAGCCTGCGCCCCACCCTGCCCGACGGGCTCGCCCAACTCATCCACCGCCTCTTGGCCCGCCGGCCTGATGACCGCTACGTGAGCGGCGAGGCCGTGCGCGCCGAACTGCAGCGCATCGCCGCACTCCCCAGGATCGACCACGATCGCAGCCGCGACATCAGTGCCGCCGCGCCGCGCGACCTCACCCCCGGTCGCCCTGCCGCCGCGCCGGTGCGCGCCGATCGCACACCCACGTCCGCCAACCGGCCGCGCCAACAGCCGAATCGGCAGTTCGAGCACCGCACCGGCCCGTCGTCGGTGGTGGTGGCCGGACTGCTGATCGCGGCAATGGTGGTGGGCGCTGCGCTGTGGTTCACGCTCGGGAAGGGCTCGAAGACGCCCGTGGATGCCGGCACCACCCTGGCGCCGGTCACTTCCGTGGCCCCCGGTCCCACCAGCGCGCCGGGACCAATGGCCATCGTCTCCGTCCTCAGCTTCGATCCCGACGGGGACGGCACCGAGAACGACGAACTGCTGCCCCTGCTCACCGACGGTGACCCGAACACGGCGTGGCAGACCGTGTGCTACGAGGATCGCTATCTCGGCGGCAAGGGCGGCGTGGGTGTTGTGGCCGACCTCGGTGCCGACCACACCGGCGTGTTCACGGCCTCGATCGCGAGTGCTCCCTACCAGGTGCGCATCTACGCGGCGCCGAGCGGCGCCGAGCCCACCACCTTCGACCAGTGGGGCGCACCGCTGCAGAAGTTCGCTGCCACCGAACCCGGTGATCTGGCCGTGCAACTCGCAGCGCCGGTGAGGTACGTGCTCGTGTCGTTCGTCGAACTCGGCACGGGCAACAACTGCACCACCAACCCGTATCGCGGCAGCATCCGGGAACTCTCGGTCGCCTGACATGGACGTGCACGACGAACGTGCACTGGTGGCCGCAGCCCAACAGGGCGACCGCCGTGCGATGGAGACCCTGCTGCGCAGCCAGCACGACCGCATCCACGCCGTGTGCCGCCGCATCACCGGTAACGAGTCCGATGCGGCCGACGCCACCCAGGAGGCCCTGATCGCGGTGGTGCGTGGCCTGCCCCGTTTCGACGGCCGCTCGGCCTTCAGCACGTGGGTCTACCGCATCGCCACGAACGCGAGCCTCGACGAGCTGCGGCGTCGGCGCCGGCGGCCACTGGCCGCGGTGCAGCACGACGACCACTCCGATCACGAGCCGGTGGCAACAGGAACCGGCCCGGACGCGGGCGCGCTCGGCGACCGGGAGTTGCTGGAGGGCGCTCTCAGGAAACTGCCCGAGGAGTTCCGGGTGCCGGTGGTGCTGCGCGACGTCGCTGACCTCGACTATGCGGAGATCGCGGAGACGCTCGGCGTGCCGGTCGGTACCGTAAAGAGCCGCATCGCCCGCGGGCGGGGAATGTTGGCCGAACAACTCGGGAACCATTTCGATCGCAGTCGACGTCCAACCGAGGAACCATGAACGACGACGACCTCACACCCGCGCCCGAGTGGCTGACCGCAGCGCTCGCCGACACACCCCCCGTGTCGAGCGATGCCCGCGAGGCAGCCATTGCGCGTGCACTCGACGTCTTCGACCGCATGCACACGGCCCCCAACGTGGTGGCCTTCCCGAACCGGCGCCGCTGGTACCGCCCCGTCGCGGCGGCGGCGGCCGTGGTGCTGCTCGGTGTGGTGACGATCGGTGCGATCAACGGCCTCGGTGGGTCCGACAGCGACATGTCGAGCAGTGGCACCGTTGCCACCGATGCAGCCGCGGCAGAGACAGCAAGGTCTGCCGCCGATTCGATGCCGACCGGCATGGTGGCGGGCGGCGGAGCGGAATCCACGATCGATGCGATCAACGCAACGGCGATCGTCGTGCCCGACATCGCCACCGAGGACCAATTGCGTGCGTTGCCGATAGCGGAGTCGGCGCCGAGCACCATGGCCGCCGCCGAGACCACCGCCCATTCCGGAGCTGTCACGACACCGCCGGCTGCCTACACCCAGCTCGGTTTCGCCTTCGACTGCCCACTCACCGCTGATCAGGTGGTGCTGGGCGCCATCACCTGGCAGGGCCAGCCCGCTGCTGCGGTGCGCGATACGGTCACCGGCGTGACCCAGGCCGTCGATCCGCAGTGCAACGTGCTCGCCTCCGTCGAGCCCTGAACCGATGCGCACACTCCTGCTCGTCCTCACCGGCATCGCCGCACTCACGAACTGGAGCACGCGGGTGCGGCCCAACCGGGTGCTCGAGAACATCTCGAAGCCGCTCACCACGGCCCTCGTGATCGCACTGGCACTCGCCAGTGGCGCACCACGGGCACAGGTCACGGTCGCCGTCATCGCGCTGACGCTGTGCCTACTGGGCGACATCTTCCTGCTGCACTCGGTCGACCGTTTCGTGCCGGGTCTGGCGTCATTCCTGCTCGGCCACGTCGTGTTCGTCGTGCTGTTCTTCCAGTACGGGCTCACCAGCACCACCCTCGCCGGCATCGCCATCGCGCTGGCCGCCCTCCTAGCCGGTTCGGTCGGGCGGGTCATCGTGGCGGGGGCCGCCCGCGCCGATGCCGCCCTGCGCACTCCCGTGCTGGCCTACCTGCTCGTGATCTCCGCGATGGGCGTGTTCGGATGGGCGACCGGCCGGTGGTGGGTGGTCGTGGGTTCCGTGCTGTTCGTGGCCTCCGACTCGGTGCTCGGCTGGGGCCGCTTCGTGCGCGACCGGCCATGGATGTCGCCGACGGTGATGATCACCTACCACGCAGCGATCGTCTCGCTGGCCCTCAGTCTCTGGTGACCCGTTAGGCTTCCGCCCCATGCTGGGCAACCCGTTCACCGACCCCAACTGGGCACCCGACCTCGCCGACACCGTCGAGCGCGTCGTGGCCAAGGTGCGCACCACCGCCACCGACAACGCCGTGAAGGCGTCGCGGGCCATCGTGTTCGGCACGCTCGGCCTGCTCGCGGTGCTGGTGGCCACCCCCCTGCTCATCATCCTGGCCCTCGGCGTGCTGCGCGAGTTGCTCGGCTTCGCCGTCTCGCACGGCCGCGCGGTCTACATCTCGTACCTCCTGCTCGGTGCACTGCTGCTCGTCGGCGGCTTCTTCGCACTCCGTGCCCGTCACAAGGGTGAGTCCCCATGAGCCACCACCACGTCGTGATCATCGGCAGCGGCCCGGCCGGTCTCACCGCCGCCATCTACACCGCCCGTGCCAGCCTCGGCCCCCTGGTGATCGAGGGCGAGCCCAGCAGCACGTCCGACCAGCCGGGCGGGCAGTTGATGCTCACCACCGAGGTCGAGAACTTCCCCGGGTTCCCCGAGGGCATCATGGGCCCGGAGTTGATGATGCGCTGCCGCGAGCAGGCCGCCCGCTTCGGAGCCGAGTTCCTCACCGCGAAGGCGACCGCCATCGACTTCTCGGCCCGTCCGTTCAAGGTGTGGGTCCGCGACGACCTCTACACCGCGGATTCGGTCATCGTGAGCACCGGTGCGCAGAGCCTGATGCTCGGTCTCGAGGCCGAGACGCGCCTGCTCGGACATGGCTTGTCCACCTGCGCCACCTGCGACGGCTTCTTCTTCCGTGGTCACGAGATCGCCGTGGTCGGTGGCGGCGACTCCGCCGTGGAGGAAGCCAGTTTCCTCACCAAGTTCGCCTCGAAGGTCACCTTGCTCGTGCGTCGCAACGAGCTGCGCGCATCGAAGATCATGCAGCAACGTGCGTTCGACAACCCGAAGATCGAGATCCGCTGGAACACCGTCGTCGACGACCTGCTCGGTGAGGGCAAGTTGGAAGGTGCCGTCATCCGCGATGTCGTCACCGGCGACGTCAGCACCCTCGGGGTCACCGGCCTCTTCGTGGCCATCGGCCACCGGCCGAACACCGACCTGTTCAAGGGCGTGCTCGACATGGAGGACAACGGCTACCTCGTCACCCGGGCCGGCTCCTCGTACACGAACATCGACGGCGTGTTCGCCTGCGGCGACGTGCAGGACCACACCTATCGGCAGGCGATCACCGCCGCGGGCTCCGGGTGCATGGCTGCCATCGACTGCGAGCGGTGGCTCGAGGCCACCGCCGACTCCCGATAGCATCACCTTCCACCGGAAAGGACCGATCCCACATGGCCGATGGCATTGTCACCCTCACCACGTCCACCTTCGACGAGACCGTCGCTTCCAGCGACAAGGCGATCGTCGTCGACTTCTGGGCCGAGTGGTGCGGTCCGTGCAAGATGATCGCCCCCATCCTGTCGGAGATCGCCAGCGAGCAGCCCGGCATCACGATCGCGAAGTTGAACGTCGACGAGAACCCCGACATCGCCATGCGGTTCAACGTGATGAGCATTCCCACGCTCCTCGTCTTCGACAAGGGTGAGGTGCGCAAGCGCCTCGTCGGCGCCAAGGGCAAGGGGCAACTCCTCCAGGAGCTGACCGAATTCCTGCCTACTTCCCGCTGACTCCAGGTCAACGCGGCGAACCCGTCCGCCATCTGCAGCGGCGACTCGGTGCCGCTGGCTTCGGACCGGGCGCCGGCCACGAGACCGGCAGTTACGGCGCGCTCACCGAAGAGGGCGTGAAGGCCTTCCAGGAGGCACGCGGCCTGCGAGCCGACGGCATCTGCGACGAGATCACCTGGGCTGCGCTCGTCGAGGCCAACTGGCGTCTCGGCGATCGCCTGCTGTTCCTCACCTCCCCGAACCTGCGTGGTGACGACGTCAGCGAACTGCAGACCCGACTCGGTCGGCTCGGCTTCGACTGCGGACGCGTCGACGGCATCCTCGGGCCGCGCACCGCATCGGCGCTCGTCGAGTTCCAACGCAACTGCGGTCTCACCCCCGATGGTGTGTGCGGCCCCAGCACCATCCGTTCGATCGAGGTCGTCAGTTCGCAGAGCGGCGACGGGCCAGGTGTCGGGGTGGTGCGCGAGCGGGAGATGCTGCGCGAGGCACAGGGTTCGCTGGCGAACTGCCGCATCGTGGTCGGGCAGTTCGGAGGCCTGAGTTCACTGGCCCGAACGCTGTCACGCGAGTTGCGCCAGGTCGGCGCCACGGTGATCACCCTCGACGAACCGGACCCCGTCGCCCAGGCCCGGGCCGCCAATCAGTTCTCGGCCGATGCCTACGTCGGTTTCGAGGGTTGTTCCGAGCACACGGCGATCGCCCACTTCTACCGCGTGCCCACGTTCGAGTCGATTGGCGGCCGGGCACTTGCCGAGGCGATCACCGATGAGGTCCGCGGCATACCGGGTTGGCTTCCTGAAGTCGTGGGGATGCGACTGCCGATCCTGCGCGAGACCAAGATGCCGGCGGTGCTGGTCACGCTCGGTTCGGCCCGGATGGTCACCGACCATGCACCCGACATCGCGGGGGGCGTGTTGCGGGCCTTCCGGCAGTGGATCTCACGGGTTGCCTGAGACTTTGTCCACAGTTTGTCCACCGAGGTGGGAAACCCTCAATGTCATGTAGCGCGAGACTGTGGACAACTCGCGCGAAACTACTCCAGATTCTCACTCTGAGTGGTTATCTGGTGATAGATTCGCTCCAAGTCCACGAGGTCGGCGAATTCAATCACCACTTTGCCCTTCTTGGCACCCATCGAGATACCCACTCGTGTGGACAAGTGCTCGGCGAGCAACTGCTCGAGTTCCAGCAGTCCCGGAGCACGAAGTCGGGGTGGTGTGGGAGTCGGAGTGTTGTTTCCACCGCTGGAAGCCGGAGATGAACTCCGCGCGGGACTCGACGCAGGGTCGGGTTCGGGCATCCCGAACTTCACGGCGTCCTCGAGGGTGCGCACCGACCAGCCGTCGCTGACGGCTCGCCGCGCCAACTGCTCCTGCAGCGAACGGTCGGGGGTGCCCAGTAATGCCCGGGCGTGACCGGCCGACAACCGACCGTCCGCCAACAGGGCCTGGATGCCCGCTGGCAGCGACATCAACCGCAGTGTGTTCGACACCGCTGACCGACTCTTGCCGACACGATTGGCCACTTGGTCGTGGGTGAGGCTGAAGTCCTCGATGAGCTGTTGGTACGCAGCGGCCTCCTCGAGGGGCGTCAGGTCCTGTCGGTGAAGGTTCTCGACCAGCGCCTTCTCGACCGAGCCCATGTCGTCGGTAGGACGCACCACCGCCGGGATGACACCCAGCCCGGCCCGGCGGGCGGCGCGCCAGCGGCGCTCCCCCGCGATCAGTTCGTACTGATCATCGCCCATCGGACGTACCAGTACGGGCTGCAACACCCCGATCTCACGGATCGAGTTCGCCAGTTCCGCCAGCGACTCCTCGTCGAAGTGCACACGCGGCTGGTTCGGGTTCGGCACGATGCTGCCGACCGGAATCTCCTCCAGCCTGGGTTGGTCACCTTTGACCGATGCCGCTGCATCGGCGGGAATGAGGGCGCCGAGTCCTTTACCGAGTCCGCTCAGCCGGGCCACCGCTGACCTCCTTGGCAACGCTGCGGTACGCCGTGGCGCCCCGCGAGGTGGGATCGAACGTGATGATCGGTTGGCCGAACGACGGTGCCTCCGACAGTCGCACCGTTCTCGGCACGATGGATCGCACCACCTTGTCGCCGAAGTGCTCGCGCACCTCCTTCACGACCTGATCGGCAAGCTTCGTTCGTGCGTCGTACATCACGCAGACGATGGTGCTCACTTCGAGTCGTGGATTCAGGTTGCGCTTCACGAGGTCGACGTTGCGCAGCAGTTGGCCCAGCCCTTCGAGCGCGTAGTACTCGCACTGGATCGGCACGAGCACCTCGGCAGCAGCGTTCAGGCCGTTCACGGTCAACAGGCCGAGTGACGGAGGGCAGTCGATGAGCACGAAGTCGTAATCGTCGAGCACCCCCTCGATGGCCCGTCGGAGACGGTTCTCCCTGCTGAACGCTGGCACCAACTCGATCTCGGCGCCGGCCAGATCCAGACTGGCAGGAGCCACGAACAGGTTCTTGACCGAGGTCGGCTCGATACAGTTCTCCAGAGGCACCTCGTGCATGATCACGTGGTACATCGAGGTTTCGAGACCTCGGTTGTCGATGCCCAGACCCGTCGAGGCATTGCCCTGCGGGTCGAGATCGATGATCAGGGTGCGATAGCCCAGCTCAGCCAGGCAGGCACCGAGGTTGATGGTGGTGGTGGTCTTGCCGACGCCGCCCTTCTGGTTGGCGACGGCGATCACGCGGGGGAGGGGACGCCGCTCGGTCATTACCCGAACGATACCTGACATGCTGGGACGACGCGTGGATACCGCGCTGTTTCACGTGAAACGCTGTAGCCGCCCAGTTCGTTGTTTCACTGGAAACCTCGACCAAACGGCCGACACGCGTGCCAGCTGAGATGTTTCACGTGAAACCGTCACCGGCGTTCGAAACGGCGTATCCCCTGCTCACGGCCCAGGTCTGCCATGCCGCGTGCCTCGAGTTCACCGATCGGCCAGCGTGCGGAGTCCTCCTCCGGCGGTTCACTGACCAGCAGGAGGCCGCCCGTCGTCAACAACTCCGACGCCCAGCGGAGGGTGATCTGAGGTGCGGCAAAACTGCGGGCTGTCACGACATCGAAGGTGTGAGCGGCCGACGCGGCCACGCGCTGCACATCGTCAGCCACCACGGAGACCCGTTCGGCCACATCGAGCGCTCGGACGGCGCGTTGCAGCAGGTCCGCCCGTTTCGTGCGCCGTTCGATCAGGGTGATTCGCACCCACGGGCACCGAATTGCGAGCACCAGCCCCGGTAGGCCACCGCCCGAGCCGAGATCGGCCAGCGAGACGGCAGAACGGGGAATGCAGGCCGCATAGCGGTCGGCGTGCTCCACGGCGCGTTCGAGCGACGCTTCACCGATGGCACCCCGTTCCTGGATGACGGCAAGTGCCTGCAGCAGTGCGGTGTCGTCAGTCATTCGCCGGGGCGATGACCACCCGGCGGTACGGGTCGTCGCCCTCGGAACGGGTGGCGATACCGTCGACGTCGCTGAGGGAGTCGTGGATGATCTTGCGATCCGCCGACGACATCGGCTCCAGCACCCGTGCAACACCCGACGACCTGACCTCGTCGGCCATCTTCGTCGCAAATGCGCCGAGGGCAGCCCGGCGGCGCTCACGATAGCCACCGACGTCGACACGAAGACGAGTGTCGTGGTCCCCCAGGCGACGCTGTGAGGCGACCCGAGCAACATCCTGCACGGCCTGCAGGGTGCTGCCGCGCGGGCCCACCAGCAAGCCGAGTTCGTCGCCCGTGACCTGCACTTCGAGGTCCTCACCATCCTGCACCAGCGACACGGTTCCTTCGAGGCCGAAGGCCTCGAGCAGACCGCTCATGAACTTGGTGGCTTCCTCGCCGACCTGCTGTGCATCCACTGGGTGCTCCTGTTCCTTGGGTGACTGGGCGGCCTGCGTCTGCGGCCTCGGTGCCCGGGGTTGCTTGGGGGCCGACGACCGCTCGTCGCTCGACCGTTCCGACTTCGCCTGCCCGGCCTGCTTGGCAGGCCTCGGGGTCGCCGAACCCTCCTTGGCGGCCTTCTGCTCACGTGGCTTGCGTTCGTTCTGCCCGGACCGCTTGCGGTCACGACGTTCGATCTTCTGTCGCACCTGCGTGGGGCGCACGCGCGCACGGACCCGTGCCTCGCCACGCACACGACCGAACAACCCGGCCTTGGGTTCCTCGAGCACCTCGAACTCGGCATCCTCGGGATGCACACCCAGTTGAGCGAGGGAACGATCCTTCGCCTCTTCCACGGTCTTGCCTGTGGTTTCGACCCATTCCATGTGTTCTGACCTGCTACTTCTTCTTCGGGGGCCGGCCCGAGCCAGGGCGACCTGCCTTGCCCGTGGGGGCGGGGCGTGCGGTCGTTCGGCCTGACTGGCCAGTCGGCTTGTTCTTCGGAGGGGTGACCCGCTTGCTGGCGGGCGTGGCGGGTTTGGCCGGTTGGCCCTTGGAGCTGGCCAGATCACGCTTGGCCTGGGCGAAGAGTCCGCCGCCGGCCGCCCCACCTTCCTTCTTCTGCAACTCCCTGGCTCGCTCGCTCGCTGCCATTGCCTGTCGTCCGAGTGACTGCTCACCCTTGTAGAACCGGCGTGTGATGTAGTGGTTCAGGCCGATGCGGATGACCGCCTGTGCGGTGTAGTACACCACGAGACCGGTGAGGTACAGGCCCATGAACACCGCGAAGAGCACCGGCAGGTACTGCATGAGTTTCTGCTGGGTGGCCGACATGGTGGGGGAGACCGACACGCGGCTCGCCACCATCCGTTGCTGCACGAAGTACAGCACGCCCAGCAGCAGCACGAGGCCCACGTAGAGCAGGCCCTTCGTGAACGATTCGCCCACCACGCTGTAGGGGCGCTTGGCGAGGTCGAGACCCCACGACAACATCTCGGTCTTGCCGACCAGCGACTGGTAGATCTCGCTCGACTTGCTGACGTAGAGCGGCTCGAACGTCGTCCTGTCGGGCCCGAGGTTGGTGAGGCCATGGAGCACCTTGAACATGATGAAGAACACCGGCATCTGCAGCAGCAGTGGGAAGCAGGAGGCGAGCGGGTTCACCTTGTGCTCCTGGTAGAGCTTCATCATCTCTTCGTTCAGCTGCTGCCGGTCACCCCGATGCTGGTTCTGCAGACGGCGCATCTCGGGCTGCAGTTTCTGCATCTCGAGCATTCCCTTGGTGCTCTTCAGCACCAGTGGGGCAGTGATCAGCATCACCACGAGGGCGATCAGCGAGATGGCGAGGATGTAGTTGTGGGTGAAGCTGTAGAACCAGGCCAGCAATGCGGCCGGCGCCTCGAACAGACCCGCGATCATGCGATGGACCCCCTGGGGTGACGCGGCTCGGGGACGGGGTCCCAGCCGGAAGGACCGAACGGCCGACAACGGAGAAGTCGACGCAGAGTGAGAAAGAAACCACGCAACGTGCCGTGGGAGCGGAATGCCTCGAGTGAGTAACTACTGCACGAGGGCGTGAAGCGACACGGCGACGGCCGCCCCTCCATGCCACGCTGGTACCACAGGATCAGGCGGACGAGCCGGGAATCCGGCTCAGCAGGGCCTGCAGATCCGTGTTCAGTTGCGCGAACGACCGTTCGGCGATGGCTGGCTGCCCGCCGATCAGGTACTCCCCGGGTGGCAGCCGGCCGGATGACTCGGCGGTCTGCAGCAGGCTGCGCAGACGGCGCCGCACCAGGTTCCTCGTCACCGCCGGACCGAGGGCGCGCCCCACCGCAAACGCCACACGAGGCGGAGTGTTGCTTCCTTGCGGATCGAGTACGTACGTGCACCACAGGACTCCGGCCCGAACTCGCCGGCCCTCGGTCGACAATCGGCCGAAGGAGCGGCGCTCCCGGATACGCCAGATCAAGCCGACAGACGGTGGCGGCCCTTGGCGCGCCGGGCCTTCCGGACGGCGCGGCCACCAGCGGTGCTCATGCGGTTGCGGAAACCGTGCTTCTTGGCACGGCGACGATTGTTGGGTTGGTAGGTGCGCTTCACGCAGCCCTCCTCGAGCTGCACACGGCAGCGCTCACGGGGTCGACATCCATCGTTCTGACGGCAGGCCTCGGCGGACCCACCACGACAAGCCGCAAGCCTACGGTCGCGCGACGGTTGGTGGCAACCGAAGCGCCGACGAGGCGGCTCGAGGGCTCCGTGCGGACCCCCTCGCGAAGTTTGCTAGCGTGACCGACTCTCGCCGTTTTACTTGTCCACATTCTGTGGACAACAGTGTGGACTACTTTGGTGCTGGGGGAAGGAGGTGCAGGTGAACGACCATGAACAATTGTGGACGGCTGTCGCGCAACTGCTGCGCGCACAGGTCTCCGAGGCGGTCTGGTTCAGCACGTTCCATGACATCACCTCCATCGACAGCGATCCGTCGCTGCTGCGCGTCAGCGCCCCGAACGCCCACACCCGTGACCGCATCCTGTCGCGCTACATGCCCCTCGTGCGCGTGGCACTCGAGGAAATTGGTGCTGGCCACGTGAACTTCGTGGTCGAGGTGCAGGCCGCCGAGCCCGAGCCCGAGCCGACCTGGGCGCCCGAGCCGGTGCGTGAACCGGCCGCCCCATCAACGGTGGGAAGCGGTGTCGGCGGCGCCGATGGCATGAACCCTCGGTACACCTTCGAGACCTTCGTGAAGGGTGCCTCCAACCAGTTCGCCCTCGCTGCGGCCCTGCGCGTCGCCGAGACCCCGGGCCGCAGTTACAACCCACTCTTCATCTACGGATCGGCCGGTCTCGGCAAGACCCACCTGCTGCACGCCATCGGCCACTACGTGCATAGCCACTACCAGCACGACGTCGTTCGATACGTGAGCACCGAGACGTTCCTCAACGAGTATGTCGACGCCATCCGCACGAACAGCACCGCAGCGTTCAAACGTCGCTATCGCGAAGTCGACGTACTGCTCATCGACGACATCCAGTTCATGGAGGGCAAGGAAGGCCTGCAGGAGGAGTTCTTCCACACCTTCAACACCCTCCACGGCGCCAACAAGCAGATCATCATCTCCAGCGACCGGATGCCCGACGCCATCCCCACGCTGGAGGAACGCCTCCGCGGCCGCTTCAAGTGGGGCCTGATCACCGACATCCAACCGCCCGACCTCGAGACACGTCTGGCGATCCTCCGGAACAAGGCCGAACGCGATCGCACGCCCGTGCCCGCCGAGGTGCTCGAGTTCATCGCCTCGCGGATCTCGACGAACATCCGCGAGCTCGAGGGCGCACTCATTCGTGTCACTGCGTATGCCAGCCTGAACCAGGTTCCCGTCACCACGGCGCTCGCCGAGCACCTACTCTCCGACCTGCTGTCGGATTCCATCGCCAAGCCGCGCACCGACGAGGAGTTGCTGCGCGAGATCGCCGAGATCCTGGGATTCACCGTCGAGGCCATGCGGGGCAAGAGCCGCCAGCGCCCCCTCGTCACGGCCCGCCAGACGGCAATGTACGTGTTCCGCGAGTTGACCGACCTGAGCTACCCGGCCATCGCCCGACTGTTCGGCGGGCGTGACCACACGACGGTGATCCATGCCGTCGACAAGATCCAGCGCCTGATGAAGGAGCGGCAGGCGATCTACGACCAGGTGACCGCACTCGTCACCCGGCTGAAGACGTCGTGATCATGTCCGTTCCGGCCGCGCCCGCCCTGTGTTCTCCGGTGTGGACGACATTGCGCGCGCGGTGGACAATGACTCCGTCGTCCACCGAACTACACGCGCGTCATTTTTCACCTGTGCGCGCGGGTGGAAACCGGTGTGGAGGGCGTTCTGCCACCTACGCTGGGACAACAGGGGGTTGTGCACAATCCACAGCACTTATTACCTCCATTACCCTTCTACAGACACCCTGTCGAGAAAGGCACCGCTGTGAAGTTCCGTTGCGAGCGTGAGGCCCTTGCCGAGGCGTTGGCCACCGCCAGCCGCGCCGCCACCACTGGTCGAACCGGTGCGTTGCCGGTGCTCACCGGGTTGCGACTCGAGGTGCAGGGCGACCGTCTGACGGTGACCGGCACCGACCTCGACTTGACGATTCAACTGTCGATCGAGGTCGGCGGCGAGGTCGATGGTGGCACGGTGCTGCCGGCCCGCCTGGCGTCCGACATCGTCCGTTCGCTCGGCACCGGCAAGGTCGAGTTGAGCGCGGAGGCCGATACGGTCGTGATCAGCAACGGGCGGTCGCGTTTCAGTGTTCGCCCCCTCAGCTTCGACGACTACCCGAAGGTGGCGTCGATCGTGAACTCGGCGGTCACCCTGCCAGCCGCTGCGTTCGGCGATGCCCTGCGTCAGGTGGTGCGCGCTGCCAGCACCGACGACAACCGCCCGATGCTGACCGGCGTGCTCATGACGGCCGAGGCCGATGGTCTGCGCATGGTGGCCACCGACTCCTACCGGCTCGCGCTGTGCGACCTTGCCGGTCAACAGGTGCTGGCGGCCGACCAGAAGGTGCTGGTTCCCGGCCGGGCGTTGAACGAACTGCAGCGACTGCTCGGCAGCGGCAGCGAAGTGACGATGCGACTCGGCGACCGTGATGCGACGTTCGAGGTGGGCACCACGAAGTTGAGCACCCGCCTCATCGACCAGGAGTTCCCGCCCAACTACCGGCAGCTGATCCCGCCCAGCCACCCGAATCAACTGACCGTCGAGCGCGAGGCGCTGCTCGAGGCCATCCGCCGCGTGAAGATCCTCGCCAAGGACTCCACCCCCGTGCGCCTGCAGATGGGTGGCGAGGTGTTGCGGCTCACTGCCATCACCCAGGATGTGGGTGACGCCACCGAGGAACTCGACGCCGAGTTCACCGGCACCGAGATGACGATCGCGTTCAACCCGGACTACTTCGCCGCAGGCGTCGAGGCGTGTCAGGGCGAACACGTGGTGCTGTCGACCGTCGAATCGAACAAGCCGGCCATCGTGCGCGGCAAGGGCCACGAGGACTACCTGTACCTGCTGATGCCGGTCCGGGTGCCGTAAGGAGCGGTCATGACCAGCGCGGTGTCGGTGCGGGTGATGCGGGCCGACGAGTGGCCGGAGGCCCGTGCGGTGTGCATCGATGCGTTCGACGATCCAGGCATTCCGGTGCCGCTCGATCTGCAGCGCACCTCGTGGAGCTGGCATGACGAACTGGCCTTCGTGGCCGTGCGCGACAACGAAGTCGTCGCGATGGTGCTGTTCACGCCGTCGTTCGTCGATGCGCCCGACCGGGTGGTCGACGTGCTCGTGCTGAGCCCTCTGGGAGTGCGCCGCGACCTGCAGCGCCAGGGCATCGGATCGGAACTCGTGCTCGGTGCGCTCCAGGCCTTGCGCGACCGGCCCGAACCGCTGGTGTTCCTGGAGGGAATCCCCTCGTACTATCCGAAGCTCGGGTTCCGGCGTGCGTCGACGATGGGGTTCACGCCCGCGTCCTCCCGCGTCCCCGATGAGGCGTTCATGGCGTACCCGTTGCCCCGATACGACCCGTCGGTGCGCGGCGCGCTGGCGTACGCCGACGTGTTCTGGCGGGCCGACGCCGTGGGGCTGCGCGGGTGATCGTCACCAAGCTCGAGCTGCTCGACTTTCGCAACTACCGCGAGGCATCGTTCGACTTCGACCCGGGCATCACCGCCGTGGTCGGTCTGAACGGTCAGGGCAAGACGAATCTGGCCGAGGCCATGGCCTATCTGGCGACTCTCGACAGTTTCCGTGGAGCACCGGACGACGCGCTCATCCGCGTGGGCGCCGATGCTGCGATCGTGCGTGCCACGGTGCTGCATCCCGATGGCCGCGAGGTGTTGGTGGAATTGGAATTGAGCCGCCTCGGCCGCAACAAGGTGCAGGTGAATCGCCAGCGACTGAATCGCTCGCGCGACCTGCTCGGTGTGATGCGGGTGACGGTGTTCTCACCCGACGATCTGGAGTTGGTGAAGGGCTCGCCGCAGGAACGGCGTCGTTTCCTCGACGACACCCTCGTGGCGCTGGCGTTGAAGTACGACGCCATGCGCCTGGAACTCGACCGGGTGCTGAAGCAGCGCAACGTGCTGCTGAAGCAGGTCGGGGGTCGTCTCGACGTGGAGGCCGAGGTGACGCTGGATGTCTGGGACGCCAAGTTCGCCGAGATCGGCGACACCTTCGGGCATGCCCGCGCCGTCCTGGTGGCCCGTCTGACGCCGATGGTGCAGGAGGCCTACGAGCAACTCGCCGACCGACCCTCGAGCATCGACCTGCGCTACGAGCCGCCGTGGCGCGGTGCCGGACTTGCAGCTGCGCTCGGCGAGGC
>JBJTXX010000545.1:0-1854 GCA_046082485.1 Actinomycetota bacterium | reverse complement strand
CGATGATGTCGGTGCTCACCGCCAGGTCGGCGACTGCGGCACGGGCCTGCTGCAGCCGCTCGAGATACCGCTCGGCGGTGTAGCCACGATGCATCAGCGCCAGCACACGATCACTGCCCGATTGCAGCGGGTAGTGCAGGTGCTCACACACCGACGCCGTCGATCCCATCGCCGCGAACGTCTCGGGCCGCATGTCCTTCGGGTGCGGACTGGTGAACCGAACCCGCCGGATGCCCGGCACCGCCCCGACCTGCGTCAGCAGATCCGCGAACAGGGGCCGCACCCGCGCATCGGCATTGCCCCGCTGACGCGCCGCCAACTGCAGGTCCCGGCCGTAGCTGTTGACGTTCTGCCCCAGCAGCGTCACCTCGGTGACACCGTCGGCGGCGAGCGAACGAACCTCGTCGAGCACATCGTCGAACGGGCGGCTGATCTCGGCGCCACGGACTGCGGGCACGATGCAGAACGCGCAACTGTTGTCGCAGCCGATCTGGATCGTCACCCACGCGTTGTACGAGGTCTGGCGCTTGGCGGGCAGGGCGCTGGGGAACAACGCGTGGTCGTCGAGCACGGCCTCATCGAGGATCTCGGTGATCTGGCCGTGCTGGCGCGAGTGCTGCACCAACTCGGCGGTGCGGTGCACGTTGTGGGTGCCGAGCACCACATCGACCCAGGGTGCTTTCTCCGCCACGACCTCGCGGTCCTTCTGCGCAAGGCAGCCGGCCACCACGATCTGCCGGCCGTCGCCGTGGTCCTTCCACTGCTTCAACCACCCGAGGCTGCCGTACAACTTGTTGTCGGCATTCTCCCGGATGCAGCAGGTGTTGAGGACCACGACGTCGGCGTCGGCCTCCGACTCCACCGGCACCATGCCGTCGGCCTCGAGGAGGCCGGCGATGCGTTCGGAGTCGTGTTCGTTCATCTGACACCCGAAGGTGCGAACGACGTAGCGACGGGACATGCCCCGAAGGCTACCGACCTCAGTCGATGTCGATCGGCTCGTCGTCGTCCTCGCTGAAACCTTCGACCTCTTCGCCGATGCCGGCCTGCGCCTTCACCTTCTCGGAGATCTCGACCATGATCTCGGGGTTGTCGGAGAGGAAGGACTTCGCGTTCTCGCGACCCTGACCGAGCTGTTCACCGTCGTAGGTGAACCAGGCACCGGACTTCTTCACGATGCCCATCTCGACCGCCATGTCGAGCAGTGAGCCCTCACGGCTGATGCCCTTGCCGTACATGATGTCGAACTCGGCCTGGCGGAAGGGCGGGGCCACCTTGTTCTTGACGACCTTCACTCGGGTGCGGTTGCCCACGACCTCGGCGCCGTCCTTGATGGACTCGATGCGGCGGATGTCGAGGCGCACCGACGAGTAGAACTTCAGTGCACGGCCGCCGGGGGTGGTCTCGGGCGAGCCGAACATCACGCCGATCTTCTCGCGCAACTGGTTGATGAAGATCATGATCGTGTTGGTCTTGTTGAGGCTGGCGGTCAGCTTGCGCAGCGCCTGGCTCATCAGACGGGCCTGTAGACCCACGTGCGAGTCACCCATCTCGCCCTCGATCTCGGCACGAGGCGTGAGCGCCGCAACCGAGTCGACCACGACCACGTCGAGCGCACCCGAGCGCACGAGCATGTCGGCGATCTCGAGCGCCTGCTCACCCGTGTCGGGCTGGCTGATCAGCAACTGGTCGATGTCGACACCGATGGCCCGGGCGTACACCGGATCCATGGCGTGCTCGGCATCGATGGAGGCACAGATGCCACCGTTGCGCTGGGCCTCGGCGACGATGTGCATGGCCAACGTCGACTTACCCGACGACTCCGGACCGAAGATTTCGACCACGCGACCGCGT
>JBJTXX010000544.1:0-3468 GCA_046082485.1 Actinomycetota bacterium | reverse complement strand
CCCGTGGCGCCGATGTAGATCGGCACGTCCTTGGGTCGCCGCTCCTGGTACACGTAGTCGAGCTCCACTCCGTCGAGGTGCACGTAGGTGCCGTCGAAAGTGACGGTCTCGTTGTGCAGCAGTGCCCGCACGGCAGTGACGATCTCGCGCATCACCGTCAGCGGCCTGGCGCGATCGATGCCCACCTTCTTCGCGAGCGGGTCCCACCATGCACCGATGCCGAGGATCACGCGGCCGGGGGCCAGGTCGTCGAGCGTGCTGAACGTCGCAGCCAGGCGCGCCGGGTTGCGGCTCCAGCAGTCGACGACGCCCGAGCCGACCTTGATGCGTTCCGTGACGCTGGCGAATGCCGCCATCGGCACCGTCGCCTCGCGCACCAGACGGCTCTCGGCCTGCCAGACGGCGTCGAATCCCTTCGACTCGGCGTACTTCACGATCGCCATCCCCTCGCGGATGGGATGGGCGTCCTGCAGGTAGAGCGCAACGGGCGTGTCCATGGCGGACACGCTAGTGCCTTGACATTTTGTACAACGCGGTCGTCGTAGTCTCACGGCGGGAAAGGGGAACCCGATGACCGACAGCAACGCCGCCAGCAACGAGGGCCGCGCAGTCCGCCCGCGCCGCGGCTCGGCGATCCGCACCCTCGTGGCGGTGCTCGCCGGCATCCTCGCCGTCGTGGGGTTGTTCGCCAGCACGATCGCGGTGTGGGCACGTGGCACGCTCTTCGACAGCGACGAGGTGGCCAAGGCGGCCGAGTCCGCACTCGAGCAACCCGAGGCAGCGGCGTCCATGGCGTCCTACGTGACGACACAGGTCTTCACCGCGGTCGACCTGCAGTCACTGTTCCAGCAGGCCCTGCCGGGGAACCTCGATCCGCTCGCCGGCGTGTTCGTCGGCGGGGCACGCGGCTACGTGGAGGAACAACTGCAGCAACTGTTCGAACAGCCGAAGGTTCGCACACTGCTCGTCTCCATCATCCGTTCCGCCCATGCGCAACTGATGGGCCTCTTCGAGGGAGGTGGCATCGACGGAGTCCTCATGTCGGACGAGAAGGTCAGCCTGAACCTGTTGCCGATCGTCACGCTCGGGCTGCGACAACTGCAGGAGTTGGGCGTGGCCACGGCGTTCCCGATCCCCGAGTTCAAGGCGAACGGCAATCCCGTGCAGCAGATCGGCCTGCTCGAGGGTGTGTTCCGACGCGACCTTCCCGACGACTTCGGCCAACTCACCGTCTTCCAAGGTGACGCGGTGCGCGATGCCGGCGCCTTCGTCGCACAGGGCCAACGCGCGCTGGTCATCGCGAAGCAGGCCATCACCGTGCTGCTGGTCGTGACGGGCGTCGCGTTCCTCGTCGCCATCGCCGTCGCGAACCGGCGACGCCGGGCCGTGCTGGTGCTGGGCCTCGCGAGTGCGGCCGTGATGTTCATCGCACGGGCCATCGTGACCGAGGCCGTCGCCGGGGCGCCCGAGGCGGTGCTCGACCCCGGCGCCCGGTCGGCGCTGCAGTCCGCGCTCACCGTGCTCGCGCGGGGTCTGCTCGAGTTGGCGACACTGCTCGTGCTGGTGGGCCTCGCCGTGGCGGCCCTGATGGCGCTCACCGGCACCGGGTCGGCCGGGGGTTCGGCACTCGGCCGGGCGCTGGGCGAGCACCGATCGGTGCTCGGCGTGGTGGTGCTGGCAGCGGCGGTTGCCGTGCTGGGCATCTTCGGCCTCGACGTCGCCGCCCTCGTGGCGGCAGCCGTCATCGCCTCGGTCGGCGCCGCGATCCTGATGTCGAAACCACGTCGCGCAGCCAGCGGCTGACGACCGTCAGAGCCGGGCGAACAGTCGTTGCGCCTGTTCACCGGCCTTCGCCCGCACCTCGTCGATGTCGACGCGAGTGGGACGGCCGTCGCGCAGCACCTGCTCACCCGAATCGAGCACCACGTCGGTGGCCCGCACACCGGGCGTGAAGGCCACGTGCCACGCGCTCTCGGCGTGGTCGTAGTTCCACGTCACCCTGTCGTGCCGCGCCTCGGGGAACAGCGTGTAGCCGTTGTCCAGCCACTGCCACACCGTGTCGGGCGAGGCCGTCACATCGTGCTCGCGCAGTCGCACGTAGGCGAGTCGTGCCTCCTCGAGCATGTCGGCACCGATGCCGTCGGTACCGAGGACGACCTGGTTCGGCCGTGCCGCAGGACGCGCATAGCCGACCGAGTTGTTCATGTTGCTGCGCGGGTTGTGGGCGATGGTGCCGGGCAGGTCGCGGTCGAGGAACACGCAGTGCACCAGCCACCAGTCGTCGCGCGCCAGCGACTGCAGCCTCACCCCCGCACCGATGTCGTCGGTTCCCTCGGCCACGTGGATGTGCACGCCGACTCCGAGATCGGCAGCCAGGCCTGCGGCAGCGGCCAGCGTGTCGTCGGTGCACGTGAACGCGGCATGCACGCCCACCATCCCCCTGCCACCGCCACGCAGGAACCGTTCGTTCTCCTCCAGGCCACGTCGCGCGCCGTCGGGGCCGTGCCGGTCGGTGACGCCGTAGGCGAGGTTCGTGCGCACCCCGACCCCCGCGCATGCGTCGGCGATCAGTCCGAGGCTGCCCTCGATGCACGTCGGTGACTCGTGGTGGTCGACGATCGCCGTGGTGCCGCACTGCAGCGCCTCGACCGCCCCGAGCATGGCGCTCCAGCGGATCATCTCGTCGTCGAGCGCCACGTCGAGTCGCCACCACACCTGTTCGAGGATCTCGATGAACGAGGTGGGCTGCCTCGGCGGCGCAGGCATGCCGCGGGCGAGTGCCGAGTAGAGATGGTGGTGGGCGCAGACGAGACCGGGCGTGGTGGCGCTCATGTCCGAACGGTAGCCCTCAGCGGCCGCCCACACCCGTGCCCGTCCACGCCAGCGGCCGGTCCCCCGGGATGCCGTACAGGAACGTGCCCGTGGCAACACCGTTCACGATGGTGTTGCGAGTCCACCACCGCAGCGAGCCGCCCTCGACCCGCACCACACCCGGCGAGTCCGCGCCGTCGCCGTCCCAGTCCCCCACCACCGGCGTGTCGGTGCCGAGGCCGAACATGAACTCGCCCTCGGTGACACCGGTCGAGTTCTGGTTGCGGATCGACCACAGCATCGCCACCCCCACCGGCCGCACGATGCCCGGGGTGACGGTGCCGTTGCCGTCCCAGTCGCCGTACATCGGCCCGTCGCTGGCGGCGCCGAAGAGGAACATGGTGAGCGGCCCACTGCCGTTCGAGGTGTTCGACTGGATCCAGAGGCGGGCGCCGCCCGAGTTGCGCAGCACTCCCGGTGCATCGTCACCGTCGCCGTCCCAGTCACCGCAGACCGGCGTGTCGGTGGCGGCGCCGAAGAGCCACGACGTGGGGGTCGCCGCGCCGAGGTTGGTCGGCCGGCCGAACCAGACCAGGCCGCCCGAGAGGTGCGGACGAGCCACTGTCACCGACCGGGTGCCGTCGCCGTCGAAGTCGC
>JBJTXX010000543.1:0-3121 GCA_046082485.1 Actinomycetota bacterium | reverse complement strand
ACGGCGATCTTGGCCGTGGGCAGGGCGAGGGTGGCGATGGGGTCGAAACCCGGGCCCGCCATCGCATACAGGCCGGCCCCGTAGGCCTTGCGCACCACCACGCAGATCTTGGGCACGGTGGCCTCGCTGACCGCGGTGATCATCTTCGCCCCGTGGCGGATGATGCCGGCGCGCTCCACCTGCGTGCCGATCATGAAGCCGGGCACGTCGGCCAGGAACAGCAGCGGGATGTTGTAGGCGTCGCACATGAAGATGAAACGCGCCGCCTTGTCGGCCGAGTCGCCGAACAGCACGCCGCCCTTGTGCATCGGGTTGTTGGCCACGATGCCCACCACGTGCCCATCGAGCCGCGCGAGCCCGGTGGTGAGTTCGGGTGCGAACAGCGGCTTCAGCTCGAACCACGAATCGGTGTCGACCACGCACTCGATGACCCGGCGCATGTCGTAGCCCGCAGCCTCGGCCGACGGCAGTTCGCCACGGGTGAGTGCCCGCACGGGTGGCTCGGCGGGCTGCACGGGTGGTCGCTCGCGCCATCGCTCGGGCAGGTAGCCGAAGAGCGTTCTCGCCTGCTCGATGGCATCAGCGTCGTCGATTGCCAGGTTGTCGCCGCAGCCGCTCACGGTGGCGTGCATGCGGGCACCGCCCATTTCCTCGAGGGTCACGTGCTCGCCGATCACCTCTTCGGCCATGCGTGGCGAACCCAGGTACATCGACGCATTGCCCTCGACCATGATCACCACGTCGCAGAAGGCGGGAATGTAGGCGCCGCCGGCAGCCGAGGGGCCGAAGAGGCAGCAGATCTGCGGCACCTTCCCGCTCAGCTTCACCTGGTGGTGGAAGATGCGGCCGGCGCCACGCCGACCGGGGAACAGTTCGACCTGATCGGTGATGCGAGCGCCGGCCGAGTCGATGAACCAGAAGATCGGCAGTTCGTGGCGCAACGCGTACTCGGTGACGCGCAGGATCTTCTCGACGGTGCGGGCGCCCCACGACCCAGCCTTCACGGTGGGGTCGTTCGCCACCACGAGCGCCGGGCGGCCGTCCACCCGCCCCTGACCCGTGACCACACCGTCGGCGGGCAGGTCGTCGGCATTCGTGTTCGCGAGCAGCCCGTCCTCCACGAACGTGCCCTCGTCGAACAGCAGCGCCAGCCGATCTCGCACGAACAGCTTCCCCTGCCGCGCCAACTTCTCGGCCTCGCGGTGCAGGTTGCCGGCGCGTGCCCGCGTGCTGCGCGCCTCGAGGTCTTCGTGCTCGTTCACCGCCCACAACCCTCGCGCATCCGCACGGGCGTGCTGGCAACGGTGGGGTACCGTGCCGTTCGTGCTGGACCCTGTGGGCAAGATGCGACACGTGCTGGTGGGCGCCTCGGTGCTGGCTGCGCCAGCACTGGTGGGGCTGGGCGTGCTGGGCGGTGGGGTGCACCCCGAGCGCTTCGAGGCCAAGCAGGTGGTGGTGACACCGGCCGGTGACGGCGTGCGCATCCGCGAGGTCGTCGACCACGACTTCGGGCACTCGGCGCGGCACGGCTACGAGCGGGTCATCCCCAACGACTTCGGCGCCGCCACCGACGTGGTGGCATCGTCGCCCGACGCGCCCGGCGAGCTGTCGGTGGTCGACGAGGGGTCGCAGACCCGCATCCGCATCGGTGACCCGTCGGTGACCGTCGACGGCCAGCACCGCTATGTGCTGGAGTACACGCTGCCGATGGCCCGTCTGACGTCGGGACAACTGGCACTCGACATCATCGGCACCGACGAGACGCTCGAGACCGGACGGTTCGAGGTGGTGCTGTCGGGCTTCGACCTCGGCGACCCAACCTGCAACGTCGGTTCGTTCGGCACCTCCGGCGGCTGCACGCTCGTCGAGGGTGACGGTCTGTACCGCGCGGTGATCGAACCGCTGCGGCCGGGCCAGGGCATCACGGTGGGAGGTGCCATTCGTGGCACTGCCACGCCGGCATCGGTGCCCGAGCCGGCGCTGCCGGAACGACGCGACGACGAACGCCTGCCGCTGGCGGCGGGCTCGGCTGCGCTGGGTGCCGCCGCTGCGATCGGAGGCTTCCGCTACGCCCGTCGACTCGGGCGCAACGAGGTGGGCGGCAGCACCACGGCCGATGCCGCGTTCGCCAACGACGACGGGCCGACGCGTCTGGTGACCGACCGCGAACTGCAGGGCATGGCCACCACCGAGTTCGAGCCGCCGCGTGGCTTGCGCCCGTGGCACGGCGCGCTGTTGCTGAACGAGCGCGTCGACAACAACTCGGTGTCGGCGTGGTTCTCGGACCAGATCGCGCAAGAGGTGATCTCGCTCACCGGCGAGGGCAACCGCACGGTGGTGCAGGGGCCGAAGTTCGCCCAGGCGCCGCAGGTGGTGCGTGAGCGCGTGCAGCGCATGTTTGCCGGCGGGGACCAGCTGACCCTCGGCTCGTACGTGCCCGAGCTGGGCTTGGCGTGGCGGGCCGTCGACGCGGAGCAGCGGGCGTTCGTCAGGGAGAGCGGTTGGTGGAAGAAGTTCCCTCCGGGCTCGGTCGCCTCGTTCCCGGCTTCGTACACCTTCGGGTTCCTCGCCGTGCTGGCGGCCGTTGCGGTGGGAGTGTGGCGCGGCTTCCTGCACGCATGGCCCTTGGCGATCGGCGTGTCGCTGCTGATCCCCACGCTTGCGGCCCGTTCGGCCTACCACCGGCTGCTGCCGGTCCGCAGCGCGAAGGGCAGCGCCGTCGCCCTGCGTGCCGAGAGCTTCCGGCGCTTCCTGCAGGCGAGCGAGGGCTCGCATGTCGACTGGGCGTGGAAGCACGGGCTGCTGCGCGACTACAGCGCGTGGGCCGTGGCACTTGGCGCCGCGGACGCGTGGGGCCGGGCGGTGGCAGCCAGCGCGGTGCCCCCGCCCGAGGTAGCCGCCGGCACGATGTCGATCTGGGTGTACGCCAACGCGGCCGTGTGGAACAGCACCATGACCAAGCCGCAACCGACGGGTGGGGGCAGCGGTGGTGGTTTCGGCGGGTTCAGCGGAGGCTCGGTCGGTGTTGGTGGTGGCGGTGGTTCGTCCGGCAGTTGGTGAACCCGCCTCCGCTCGCCCACTCGTCTGCCTGTCCGTCCGCCCCCACCCCAAACCGGCGAGG
>JBJTXX010000542.1:0-866 GCA_046082485.1 Actinomycetota bacterium | reverse complement strand
CCAACGGCGCCACCATCGTCGTCATTTCCCACGACGACCTGCTCGATGCTCGGCGACTGCGGACGCGCCTCGATGCGTGCGGCGTCACGCTCGCGTTCCTCACCACGGCGTTGTTCGACCATCTGGCGCGGCACGACCCCGACATGTTCGGCGGGTTGCGCACCTTGGCCGTGGGCGGCGAGCAGATGCGGCCGGCCGGTGTGCGGGCGGTGCTGCAGTCGGCCACGCCGCCGCAACGACTGGTGAACGTCTACCGCCCGACTGAGGCGACCACGTTCTCGTGCAGCCGACCCGTCACGCACCTGGCCATCGACGCTGTCCGCGTGCCCATCGGTCATCCGCTGCTGCAGACCGAGTTGGCGGTGGTCGACGAACACGGCGCCCGGGTGCCCGCGGGCAGCACGGGTGAGTTGTGGATTGCCGGCTCCGGCCTGGCGTGCGGCTATCTGGGTGACGCCGAGGCCACCAACCACGCGTTCGTGGACGCGTCGTTGCCCGGCCTGCTCGGTTCCCGCTGGTATCGCACGGGCGACCTCGCAGTGCAGCGGGCCAATGGGGAGTTCGAGTGCCTCGGCCGCATCGACCGGCAGTTGAAGGTGAACGGGCACCGCATCGAACCCGCTGAGGTGGAGCGGGCCATCCAGACCATCGACGGCGTGAATGCAGCGGCCGTGGTGGCCCAACCGAAGGGCACCAGCACCCGTTTGCTTGGGTTCGTCGTCGCCGATGGATCCATCACCGCCAGCGACATCTCGGCCGGCCTGGCTGCCACGCTGCACGCCTTCATGCGGCCGAGCCGGGTCCTTCTGGTCGACAGCCTGCCCATCACTGCGAACGGCAAGTTGGACGAGGCTGCACTGCTCGGC
>JBJTXX010000541.1:0-11423 GCA_046082485.1 Actinomycetota bacterium | reverse complement strand
CACGATCGACGTCGACGTTGCCTCCGGCGGGTGGCACCCCGGAACGCCGGGACGGACTCAGTCGGCCCACACGTCCTGACCGTCGTACGGACGACGACGTGGCGGTGCGAACTCGCGCTTCCACACCATCACCATGCGGCGGAAGTAGCAGACTTCCTTGCCGTCCTGGTTGAACGCCTTCGTCTCGACGGTCACCACCCCGCGGTCGTTCTTCGACTTGCTCTCCTGCACGTCGAGCACCCGTGTCTCGGCATGGATGGTGTCGCCGTGGAACGTCGGGAACTTGTGCTGCAGCGTCTCGACCTCGAGGTTGGCGATCGCCGCACCGCTGACGTCGGGCACACTCATGCCGAGCACCAGCGAATAGACGAGGTTGCCCACGACCACGTTGCGACCCTGCACGCTCTGCTGCGCGAACCAGTCGTTGGTGTGCAACGGGTGGTGGTTCATCGTGATCATGCAGAACAGGTGGTCGTCGTACTCGGTGATGGTCTTGCCGGGCCAGTGGCGATAGACGTCGCCGACGGCGAAGTCCTCGAGGCAACGGCCGAAGGGGCGCTCGTGCACAGTCATGGCCGCGCACGCTAGTCAGACGCGCTGGCCACCGGCACCTTGGGACGGGTGCTTGTTACTGAGATCGGGTTGCAGGCGACGTCGGCGGCCGAAGCGTGCGGCGAAGTCGAGCGCACTCTCACGGTTGATGTCGGTCTCGCGGGCCAGTTCACGCAGACGTTCCAGTCGCTCGCGGCGCTTGATGCTCCAGGGCCCCACGCGCAGGGTCGCATACATGAAGCCACCGAGCAGGATGGGGAACCAGTACTGGGCGAAGCGGTAACTCAGCACACCGAGCGTGGCATCGGAGCGGTTGAGGCCGAAGCCCACGAGGGTGGGTATGAGGATGCCCTCGATGATGCCGAGGCCTCCCGGCGTGATGGGGATGACGGCGAACACGTTGGCGAGACCGAACGAGATGATGACGGCCTCGGGGGTCACGCCGGGGCCGAAGGCGCGCAGGAACACCCACAGCGACGCCATGTCGAGCAACCAGTTCGCTGCCGCCCAGCAGGCCACACGCACCAGCAGTTGCCGGTCCGCTGCCAAGTCCTCCAGGCGGCCACCCACCTGACGCACCGCCGCACCCGCGCGGTCCTCGTTGAAGCCCAGCTTGCGGGCCAGCCAGCGCAGGATGCGTTCGGCGCGTGCAGCGCCTTCCATCAGGCCGAACACCAGAGCCGCGGCCAAGCTCATGATCACCACGCCCGCCACGGCAGCGGTGCCGTAGAGCGGGTTCACGCCGCGCAGGGGGATCGACACGATGAGGCCGACCCACAGGATGATGTTCAGCAACACCGCCGAACCGAGCCCCGCCGTGGCGAGGGCGAACCCGGCATCCGCGCCCTGCACGCCCGACAGCGTCATCAGCCGGTAGCCGAGCGCCGAGCCGGCGGCACTGCCACCGGGCACGATGCTGCTGAGCGCCTTGGTGCTCAACTGGATGCGGAACAGGCGCAGGCGCGACACCGCATGGCTGCTGTCACCGAGTGCGGCCTTGGTGAGCAACGAGTAGCAGAACAGCGCGGCCAACTGCAGCGCGAGACCGCCGGCCAGCAGCCAGGGATTCACGGTGCGCAGGTCGCCGGCGGCCCTGCGCATACCGGGAATCAGGGGCAGCACGAAGAACCACACGATCAGGGCGAACGCCGCGAACTTCAGCGTTAGACGCAGCGGGCGCACCCGCCGCGGCCGCGGCGGGCCACCCGTGTCGTCGAGCGAGACACGGGGCAGTTCTCCTGTGAGGGGTCCCACCGAGTCGACGGCCACCCCATATTGCTAGTCCAAATCGCAGGGGCGAACGTGCCTACCCGCCCGCCGCCGAAATCACACGGGTCAGCAACGGCCGCAACGGCGCCCGCACGGCCTCGGGCCACTTGCCGAGGTGCACCACCACCAACTGCCGGTCGGGAACCACGATCGTGTACTGACCCTCGTAGCCGTGACAGGCCATGCTGCCCGGGAACTCGGGCCAGCCCCACCACTGCGCGCCGTAGTGGTAGTCGAACTCGGCGTCGTACGAGGCCCACGTGCGGGCGTGCTCGCACCAGCCCACCGGCAGCACCCGGGTGCCGCCGGCTGTCACCCCGTCGTTGCGGTACAACTCGCCGAAGCGCGCGAAGTCCCGGGCCGTGGCGTACACGAACGAGGAGCCGATGAACGTGCCCGCCGTGTCGAACTTCGGGATGGCCGAGTGCATACCCGCCGGCGCGAACAACCGGTCGCGCAGGAAGGCCTCCATCCCCGCAGCTCCCCCGCCGACCACGTCGCCGACGATGCGGGCGATGATGTTCGTGGTGCCGCTGGAGTAGCTCCACACCGCGCCCGGTTCGTGTTCGAGGGGCAGCCCGGCGGCGAAACCGGCCACGTCGTCCTTCCCCTCGCCGAAGAGCATCTCGATGACATGGCTCACCGAGCCGTCGACGTAGTCCTCCACGAACTGCAGGCCCGACCGCATCTCGAGCAGTTGTTGCAGGGTGATGGCGGCCTTCGCGGTACCGGCCCACGTGGGCACGGGGGCGGGCGCAGCGGTGTCCAGCAGTCCGTCGCCCACCAACAGGCCGACCGCAGCGTGGGTGATGCTCTTGGCCATGCTCCACGAGATGAGGGTGGTGTCGGCGGTGACGGGGCCACCGGGGCCGAACGCCGTCTCGGGCTGCGTGCCGTACCGCTCGAACACCACCTCACCCGCCTGCATCACCACGAGCGCCAGGCTGTGGCCGTCGGCGGGGTCGCGGTCGAACAGTTCGTCGGCGGCGCGGTGCACTGCGGAGAGGTCGATGGTGCTCACGGGGCGAACGTAACACCCGGTCCGGTACCGTCGGCAGGGTGGAGAACCCGACGCCCGACGTGGCCACTGCGCTCGGCACCTGGCTGGAAGTGGTCGACTCCGTCGACCCGTATCTGGTGGAGGGCCTCTACGTGGTGGGTTCGTTCGCCCTCGACGACTGGGTGCTCGGCATCAGCGACATCGACGTGGTGGTGGTGACCGCCGAACCCGCCACCGACGAGGACTTCGGCGCCATTCGCACGGCGTGCGCGTTGTTGGCCGAGCGCCAGCCACTGCCGCACGTCGACGGGCCATTCCTCGCCTGGGGCGACCTCGTGGTCGAGCCGGCCACCGGCCTGCATCGGCCGTGGGTGCTGCACGGCGAACCGCACCACGACGGCGACTGCTTCGAGATCAACCCGGTCACGTGGTACGAACTCGCCAACCACGGGGTGACCGTGCGTGGCCCGCGGCCCGATCGGCTGGGGATTCCCACCGATGTCGAGGCGCGGGTGCGGTTCGTCGTCGACAACCTGCGCACGTACTGGACCGATCTGGCGGAGCAGGTGCTGACCGCGTGCGACGCCCAGCCCGATGCCTCGTTCGATGCGGCATCCCTCACCTGGATTGCGCTCGGCGCGCTGCGGTTGCACCACACGGCGTTCACCGGCGGCGTGACCTCCAAGCGCGGTGCCGGCGAGTGGGGGTTGCTGGAGGCACCGGAACGGTTCCACCCCGTGCTGCACCGCGCGCTCGAACTGCGGGCTCGCGCCGCTGACGACGAGGTGGGTGCCGCCCAGGTGGCAGAGGCCGCACGTCTGGTGCAGTGGGTGGTCGAACAGGTCGATTGACGGGTCAGCGGGGGTCGGCGTCGAGCCACTTCGGCTGCGCTGCTGGTGCCGCCGACAGCGCGTGCTCGAGCGCGGTCGCCGGGTTGTCGGCGTGCTGGGCGAGCAGTCGGTGCTGGGGGCGAAGGAACCCTGCCCCGACCGCTCTGTCCATCCACTGCAGCAACGACTGCCAGTAACCGTCGACATCGAGCAGCACGACGGGCTTGGCCACGATGCCCAACTGGTTCCACGTGAGCATCTCCGCGAACTCGTCGACGGTGCCGAACCCACCGGGCAGCACCACGAACCCGTCCGCGAGGTCGGCCATGCGCGCCTTGCGTTCGTGCATGGTGCCCACCACCTGCAGTTCGCTGAGACCGAGGTGGGCCACCTCGGCCTGCAGCAGTTGTTCCGTGATCACGCCGATCACTTCGCCGCCTACCGCGAGCGCGGCATCAGCGGCGATTCCCATCAGTCCCACGCTGCCGCCGCCGTAGACCAGGCCGATTCCCCTGCGGCCGCACTCCGACCCGAGCGACCGGGCCGCGTCGGCGTACAGCGGCGAGCCACCGGAACTGGAACCGCAGTAGACACACACCCGCATGGGGCCAGCATGGCACGGCCTTCCTGCAGCGTGGTGCCCGATGGCACTCGGTCATCCGACACCAGCGTTTCCGGTGTTTCCGGGGTCACGGGTAACGTCGGCAGCCATGAGCACGACCATCGCACCGGATCTCACCGCAGCAGCAGACGTCATCGAGACCGCGGCCGGTCTGGTGCGGTCGGGCATCCGCCAGTTGGTTGCCAACGGCGGCCCCGATGCCCAGCAGTTGCTGGCCTACGACCTCGCGCACGCCGCTGCACAGGTGGAGACCGCACGGGCGTTGCTCGACTATGGCGTGAAGGGTGAGCGCGAGGCCCTGATCACGTGCGCCTTCACCGCCGACATGCTGCACGACCTGATCTCGCGGATCATCGGCCGCGAGGACTCGTGGGGTGTGCGGATGGCGGACATCCGCGATGCCGGACCCTTCCTCGCCACCTACCGATCGGCGGAGTTCCTCGCCTCGCTGGCCCAACGGCCCGGCGCCAACCACCTCGACGACGACATGGAGATGGTGGGCGACACCTTCCGCAGCTTTGCCGAGAAGGTCATCCGCCCCAAGGCCGAGCACGTGCACCGTCACAACGACGACGTGCCCGAGGAGATCATCACCGGCCTGGCCGAGATGGGCGCCTTCGGGCTCAGCGTGCCCGTGGAGTACGGCGGATACAGCGAGGGCGGCGAGAACGAGTACATCGGCATGGTGGTTGCCACCGAGGAACTCAGCCGCGGTTCGCTGGGCATCGGTGGCTCGCTGATCACCCGGCCCGAGATCCTCACCCGTGCGTTGGTGAAGGGCGGCACCGAGGCCCAGAAGCAGCACTGGCTGCCGAAACTGGCAGTCGCCGAGGTGATGCCCGCCGTGGCCGTCACCGAACCCGACTACGGCAGCGACGTGGCGAGCCTGAAGGTCACCGCCACCGAGGCCCCCGGCCCGAACGGCGAGCCCGGCTTCGTGATCAACGGCGTGAAGACATGGTGCACCTTCGGTGCCCGCGCCGACGTGCTGGCCCTGCTGGCCCGCACAGACCCGGACCGCAGCAAGACGCACCGCGGCCTCAGCCTGTTCATCGTGCCCAAGCCACGCGGCGAGGGCCACGGGTTCGAGTTCGTGCAGGAGGGCACCGGCGGGAAGATGGAGGGTCGGGCCATCGACACCATCGGCTACCGCGGTATGCACAGCTACGAGATCGCCCTCGAGAACTGGTGGGTGCCCGCGGAGAACCTGGTGGGCGGCACCGACGGCATGGGCAAGGGCTTCTATCTCCAGATGGCCGGCTTCGAGAACGGCCGCTTGCAGACTGCGGCCCGCGCCGTGGGCGTGATGCAGGCGGCCTACGAGGCTGCGCTCGACTACGCCAACAACCGCGTGGTCTTCGGCAACAACATCATGGAGTACCAGCTCACGCAGGTGAAGCTCGGCCGCATGGCGGTGCTCATCCAGGCGGGCCGCCAGTTCGCCTACTCGGTGGCGCGGATGATGGGCAAGGGCGAGGGCACTGCAGAGGCCGCCATGGTGAAGGCGTACGTGTGCAAGGCCGCCGAGTGGGTCACCCGCGAGGCCATGCAGATCCACGGTGGCTTCGGCTACGCCGAGGAGTACTCGGTGTCACGCCTGTTCGTGGATGCCCGCGTGCTGAGCATCTTCGAGGGCGCTGACGAGACCCTGTGCCTGAAGGTGATCGCCCGCCGGCTCTGCGACACGGCTGCCTGACTGGGCCCGGCAGTCGGCGTCACGCCGGCAGCCGGTGCACGCTGACGGCGTAGTCGCCGTCGGCGTACGGCGCACGTTCCCAGGTGGCGAATCGGTCGACGGGCAGCAGTCCGGCGACCGCGCAGCAGTCGTCGTACTCCGACAGGGTCAACGCGCCGGGGGCGGAGTCGAGCGAGAAGCCTGCAACCAGCAGACCGTCCGGCTCGAGGTGCGCCGCGAGGTTGCGCACGATCGGCTCACGATCGGACGGCCTGCAGAAGATCATCACATTGCCCGGCATCGCCACCATGCCGTAGCGCCGGCCCATGCGCACCACCGCCAGGTCGCCGAGTTCCCATCGCAGGTGCGGCGCATCGGCTGCCGCGAAAGCCAACAGGTCGGGGTCGAGGTCCACTCCGTCCACGTCGAACCCTCGCCGCGCCAGCTCGATGGCCACCCGGCCCATGCCGCATCCGGCATCGAGCACGCTCGAGGGTCGGTACGACTCGATGAGGTCTGCCTCGCCGTGCGCCGAATGGCCGGCCGCTTCCTTGCGCACCCAACGCTGGTGGTACTCGTGCAGGTCGACCGTCTCGCGCCAACGCGTCCAGCGTTCGCTCACCCGGTGCGGATCCTCTCCATCGGCCATGGCACCTAGTCTGGCCGCGTGGACGTGGACGTGCAGGGTTACGAGCGCAACGGTCACACCGTGGTGCGAGGCCTGGGTGCCGGGCTCGACTTCGATCGCCTCCGCGCCGAGATGCTGCCGTTCCAGCAGCGCGCCCGTGAACGGTTGGCACCCCTCGAACAGCGGTCCACCTACGACCGCGCGTTCCTGCAGATGTTCAACCTGTGGCGCAGCAGCGAACCGTTCCGGGAGTTCACGCTGTCACCGCGGTTCGCCCGGGTGGCAGCGCAACTGATGCGCGTCCCGGCGGTGCGGCTGTACCACGATCAGGCGTTGGTGAAGGAGCCCGCCGGCGGTCACACACCGTGGCACCAGGACCAGCGTTACTGGCCGCTCGACGGCGCCCGCACGGTGACGATGTGGATGGCGCTCGAGCACTGCACCGTCGACATGGGCACCATGCGTTTCGCCAGCGGCACCCACCGCCTCGGCGATCAGGGCGCGCTGCCGATCTCCGACGAGAGCGAGGCCCGATTGGCCGCGCTCATCGAGCGCGAGGGGTTGGCGCTCAGCGAACCCGTCCCGATGGCCGCGGGTGACGCCTCGTTCCACGACGGGTGGGTGATCCACGGCGCTGGTGGCAACGTCACTGATCGGCACCGCGTCGCGATGACCGTGATCTACGTCGAGGACGGGGCCCGTGTCACCGAGCCCGACACCGGCGAGCGCCGACACGATCTGGCCACGTGGCTGCCCGGGTTGGTTCCCGGCGATGTGGTCGACAGCCCCCTGAACCCTCGCCTCGGCTGACCAAGGTCAGGGCACGAGCTGCAGCAGCGAGCGCAGCCGGTCGAAGTCCGCGTCGGGGTGGTCGTCGTACGGGTCGAGCAGGATGGGGTGCAGTCCCGCTGCGCGTGCGCCACCGACGTCCATCGTCACCGAGTCACCCACGTATGCAATGCGCTCCCGCGCCACGCCGGGGAAGTGCTCGAGCGCGAAGTCGAAGATGCGCGGGTCCGGCTTCGCGACTCCCACGACATGGCTGTCGATCACCACGCGCACCGGGGTGTGGGGCCCGTCGCCCGCCTGGCACACGCCGCTGCGCGCCAACACCTGCGCGATCTGGCCGCTCGCGTTGCTGACCACGCCGAGGGGCATGCCCCTGCGGTGCAACTCCTGCAACGCCTGCACGCTCTCGGGGATGGCCCAACGCCACGTCCACGCGTTCCTGGTGTGCTCGAACTCGAGCGCCGCCTGTTCCTCTTCCTCGGGTGGCACGCCCACCGACCGCACGTAGGCGAGGTTGTAGTCGTGCCAGAACTTCTCGGGCGCGCCAGCGATGCTCTTCGCTGCCATGCCGCGGTAGTGAGCCCGGCGATTGGCCTCGATCGACGGGTCGCCCCCGTAGTACGCCAGCAGCGGGCCGATCACCGTGGGGTCGGGGATGATGAAGATGCCGCCGGCGTCGAAGAGGATGGCATCGAAATCGGCGTCGTCGAAATGGGGGTACGGCACGGCTTCAACCTAACCTTGCGCCGTGCGCAGCCCTCGTGACTTCTTCAAGCCGCTCGCCGCCGGTGCCCCCGAGCCCGTGCGCGAGATTCCGTTCCGGCCGAGCCGGGTCATCCACTTCTTCCCTCCCCAGAACGACAAGCTCGTCTCGAAGTTGCCCGAGATCATCCCCACTGTCGACATCCTCCTCGGCAACCTCGAGGATGCCATCCCGATGGCCGACAAGGAGGCCGCCCGGGCCGGGTTGGTGAAGGTCGGCAAGACGGTCGACATGGGCACCACCCAACTGTGGACGCGCATCAACAGCATCGACTCGCCGTGGGCGCTCGACGACCTCACCACCCTGGTGCCCGAGATCGGCGACAGGCTCGACGTGATCAGGGTGCCCAAGGTCGAGGGCCCGGAGGACATCCACTACGTCGACCGCATCCTCGCCCAGCTCGAGGCCAAGGCGGGGTTGAAGAAGCCGTTGCTGGTGCACGCCATCCTCGAGACCGCGCGTGGTGTGGCCAACATCGAGGCCATCTGCGCCGCATCGCCGCGCATGCAGGGCCTGTCGCTCGGCCCGGCCGACCTGGCGGCGAACCGTCGGATGAAGACCACCCGCGTCGGCGGCGGCCACCCCGACTACGTGGTGCGCACCGACCCGCCCATGGGTGCCGACGGCCCGCAGTACGACGCACCGCGACCGGTGTTCCAGCAGGACCTGTGGCACTACACGCTCGCTCGAATGGTCGACGCATGTGTCACGTTCGGGCTCCTGCCGTTCTACGGACCCTTCGGCGACATCAAGGACACGGTCGCCTGCGAGGACCAATTCCGCAACGCCTATCTGCTCGGCTGCGTGGGGGCATGGAGTCTGCACCCGGTGCAGGTCGAGATCGCCAAGCGCGTGTTCAGCCCGCGGCCCGAGGACGTGCGCCAGGCCCAACGGGTGATCGACGCGATGGGCGACGGCACCGGCGCCATCATGCTCGACGGAAAGATGGAGGACGACGCGAGCGTGAAGCAGTGCAAGGTGGTGGTGGAACTCGCCCGCCAACTGGCCGCCCGCGACCCCCAGCTGGCCGAGGCCTACGGGTTCTGAAGGAGCACCATGAGCGACCTGCGCCCCCGCCGATCCGTGCTGTACATGCCAGCCGCCAACGAGCGTGCCCTCTAGAAGGCGAAGGGCATCGCCGCCGATGCGATCATCTTCGACCTCGAGGATGCCGTTGCGCCCGACGCGAAGGAGGCCGCCCGGGGGAACGCCGTCGCCGCCGCGTCCTCCGGCGAGTACGGCAACCGCGAACTCACCATCCGCTGCAACGGCCTCGACACCCCGTGGGGTCGTGACGACCTCGCTGCTGCGGCGCGCTCGGGCGCTGCCGCCGTCGTGATCCCCAAGGTGGGCTCGGTCGCATACGTCGATGAGGTCTCGTCGCTGCTCGACGCCGCCGGGGCACCCGCTTCGATGACGATCTGGGCGATGATCGAGACACCGACGGCGATCTTCGACGTGCGCGCCATCGCTGCCCACCCGAGGGTGTCAGTGCTGGTGATGGGCACGAACGACCTGGCGCGCGAGGTGCGCAGTTCGCTGGGTGCCGCCGGACGCCACCCGCTGGTGCCGCACCTCGCCACGGCGCTGCTGGGCGCCCGGGAGGCCGGCAAGGTCATCCTCGACGGCGTGTACAACGACGTGAAGAACCTCGACGGCTTCCGCGCCGAGTGCGTGCAGGGTTTCGAGATGGGCTTCGACGGCAAGACCCTGATCCACCCCGATCAGGTGCCCGTCTGCAACGAGGTGTGGGCGCCCACCGAGGCCGACGTCGAGAACGCTCGTGGCCTGATAGCCGCCTTCGAGTCGGGCATCGCCGAGGGCAAGGGCGTGGTCACGTTCAACGGCCGCATGATCGAGAACCTGCACGTGGCCAACGCCCAGCGCCTGCTCGCCGTTGCCGACGCCATCGCCTCCCTGTCCTGACGAACTCAAGTTCCTCGGGACAGGCCCGCGCGAACTTGAGTTCCGGGGGCGGGGTCAGGGGGTGGGGGCCGGCGCCTGGGTGCTGGTGCACACGCAGACCTCGTTGCCTTCGGCGTCGGCGAGCACCCACCAGCTGGGCGCGAACTGGTCCGTCACGAGCGTTCCGCCCGCCGCCAACGCCGCGGCGACGCGTTCCGGGGCCTGATCGGCCGGTACGTAGACGTCGAGGTGGATGCGGTTCCGCTGCGGCCGGGGCTCGTCCGTCTGCTGGAACCAGACGGGAGGGCCGGCGCCGGCGGGGTCCTCCAGCCACTGGGTCGTCTCCCGGTACGCGAAGACAGCCCGCCAGAAGGGCGCAATTCGAGCGGGATCCATCGTGTCGATGGCAATCGTCGTGAACTGCGGAGTAACCGTCTGCGGCAGGCAACCGTGTTGAGACGCGAGGGCATCCACCGTGCGGGCGAACCGCTCGTCGCGACAGCCGAGTGCCCGCACGTCGTGGGAGGTGACGGAAACGCGCACCAGCCCCGGGTAGCGCAGCGAGACGGCGGGGTGGTGATCGGCAGCGTCAGCAGCGACACCGATCTCGGCGACGAGACGCGCTGCAGCGGCGAACGTCGGTGCGCGGAACTCCGCGTACGCCGTGTCGAGAACCACGCGCCACGCCGGAGAGAACTCCATGGCAGCAGCGAACGCTCAGGCCGAGAGGGCCGTGCGGAACAGCGAGGTGGTGCGGTCCCAGGCCTCGGCGGCCGCAGCGGCGTCGAACACGTCGGGCCGACTGTCGTTGAAGAAGGCGTGGTGGGTGCCGGCGTGGATGTGCATCGTGGCGTCCTTGCCCGCCTCGCGCAGCCGGGCCTCGAGCGCTCGCGTGGCCTCCGGGTTGGCGAAGTCGTCGTGCTCCGCATACTCGCCCACCACCGTGGCCGCGATGGCCGACAGGTCGGGCTGGGCGCTCGGCCACGGGATCACGCCGTAGTACGGGGCGCACGCCGCCACGGCATCGGGACGCTGGGCGGCCACCACGAGTGCAAGTCCGCCACCCATGCAGTAGCCGACCACGCCGACCTTCGCGCGCCCCGAACGCTGCGTCAGCAGGTCGACGGCACCGCTCATGTCCTTGCCTGCCTGCTCGATGTTCAGCGCCATCATCAACTTGCCCGCGCCGTCGGGTTCGGTGCTCGACCGGCCGTGGTACAGGTCGGGGGCTAGCGCAGTGAAGCCTGCGGCCGCGAAGCGGTCCACCACGTCGCGGATGTGCGGCACCAGACCCCACCATTCCTGGATCACCAGCACACCCGGACCCGAACCGGCGATGTAGCCGTCGCAGGTGTGACCGTTGCTCTTGAAGGTGACGTTCTCTCCCATG
>JBJTXX010000540.1:0-2895 GCA_046082485.1 Actinomycetota bacterium | reverse complement strand
CTAGCGGCTCGCACCCCCGCGACGAAACCCGGAACCGAATCGGTTGCCCGCGGCTAGCCTCCACGGGCACCGGTCCGGGGTCGTTCAATGGCAGGACAGCGGGTTTTGGTCCCGCTTATAGGGGTTCGAGTCCTCTCCCCGGAACCATCCCGCGCGAACTTGGAGGCCGCGCGGAAATAGGGATTTGGTGACCATCCACCAGTCGTGGGTTTGGCTCGGTTTTGATGCCGAGTGCGCACCCAAACACCGACGACTGAAGGATCGTCACCTCAATGATGCGCGCTCTCGAGTCCGAAGTGACGGATGCAGTTCGAGCCCCTCGTCGAGCGTGATGGGACGCGCGAACGCGTTCACCTCGTGCATGTAGCCGGTGATGGCAACTCGTGCCGGTCGGGACATCAGTTGTACAGCGTGCAACAGCGGTCCGGAGGCCGGTTCAGACGTGCACGCCGTCCACCCGCTCGTAGAGCGTGCTGCGCTGCTGCAGGCGGCGGCCGAGCGGGCCCACCAGGTCCGCGAAGCGCTCCTCGGTCATGCCCTGGCCGTGCGCTGCGCCGGCCGCACGCGAGATGTTCTCGTCCATCAACGTGCCGCCGAGGTCGTTGCAGCCGGCCTGCAGCAACTGCACCGCACCGGCCTCGCCGATCTTCACCCACGACAGCTGCACGTTGTCGATCCAGCCCCGATAGGCGATGCGGGCAACGGCGTGCATGAGCAGCGTCTCGCGGAACGTGGGCCCGCGACGCGACCGGCGCTGCAGGTAGATCGGCGACGCCATGTGCACGAACGGCAGACCGACGAACTCGGTGAACCCACCGGTCACCTTCTGCAGTTCGCGGGTGCGCAGCATGTGCCGGGCCCAGCTCTCGGGGTGCTCGATGCTGCCGAACATGATCGTCACGTTCGACCGCAACCCCACCTCGTGCGCCGCCGCATGGCAATCGAGCCACTCGTCCGTGGTGATCTTGTCGGGGCACAGCACGGCGCGCACCTCGTCGTCGAGGATCTCGGCCGCGGTGCCCGGCAACGAAGCCAGCCCCGCATCCTTCAACCGACGCAGGTAGGTGGCGAGGTCCTCACCCAGCCGGCGGGCACCCTCGGTGACCTCGAGTGCGGTGAACCCGTGCACGTGCATGTCGGGAACGGCCTGCTTCACGGCCCGGGTCACGTCGATGTAGTAGTCGCCGTCGAAGTCCGGGTGGATGCCGCCCTGCAGCGTCACCTCGGTGGCGCCCATCTGCCACGCCTCGGCGGCGCGCTGGGCGATGTCGTCGAGCGTCAGCAGGTAGGGCGTGCCGCGCAGGTTCAGCGACAGCGGCCCCTTGCTGAAGCCGCAGAACTTGCACTTGAACGTGCAGACGTTCGTGTAGTTGATGTTGCGGTTGTGCACCCACGTGATGGCGTCGCCGACGGCCTCGTGTCGCAGTTGGTCGGCGAGTTCCGCCACGGCCACCACCTCGGGGCCGCGGGCCCTGAACAGCGTGACGATCTGCTCGAACCCGACCTCCTGCCCGGAGCGCACACCATCCAGCACCTCCGCCACGGCGCCGCGCACACGGCCCGGCCCGGGCGCAGGCAGCAGCGTCGGCGGGTGCTGCGTGGCGCCCGAGTACCACTGCGTGGAGCGGTGCCCCACCAGCACCACTTCGGCACCGTCGAGCACGACATCGGCAGCGGTGACCTTCTCCGGCCACACCGCGCCCGGGTCGTCGCGGCCGAGGCACTCGGCGTCGCTGCGGTCCATCACGGGGAACCGCAGCGCCTCGTGCAGCCAGCGCTGGGGCTGGCGCACGTACTCGGGGTAGATCGTCAGGCGCGGGGCGAGTGCGAAACCCTTCGCCTCGGTGACCTCCCGCAGTCGGTCGAGTGCCGGCCACGGACGCTCGGGGTTCACGTGGTCGAGGGTCACGGGTGACACCCCGCCCCAGTCGTCGATGCCGGCATCGAGCAGCACGCCGAAGTCGTCGCTCAGGTTCGGTGGCGCCTGCAGGTGGATCTCCGGCGGCAGCAGCACCCGCGCTGCGGCGATCGACCAGAGGTACTCGTCGAGCGGGCACGCCGGCTCGTGCTGCATCCCCGTGCCCGGCTTGGGCAGGAAGTTCTGCACGATCACCTCCTGCACATGGCCGTGCTGACGGTGCGCCGCCGCGATCGCCTCCAGTGCCTCGAGGCGATCGGCCCGGGTCTCGCCAAGACCCACGAGGATGCCCGTGGTGAACGGGATGCCGAGGCGACCCGCCGTGTCGAGTGTCGCCAGCCGTCTGGCAGGCACCTTGTCGGGCGCGCCGCGATGGCAGGGCAGGTCGTCGCGCAATGTCTCGAGCATCATCCCCTGGCTGGGCGACACCTCGGCAAGCAGGCGCAACTCGTCCTCGTACAGCGCCCCCGCGTTGGCGTGCGGCAACAGGCCGGTCTCGCGCAGCACCAGGGCCGCCATCGCGTGCAGATAGTGCACCGTGCTGTCGTAGCCATGCTCGCGCAGCCACGAACGGGCCACTTCGTAACGGTCCTCCGGCCGCTCACCGAGGGTGAACAACGCCTCGTGGCACCCCTTGCGCGCGCCATCGCTCGCGATTCGCAGCACCTGTTCGGGGGTCAGGTAGGGGGCCTGCAGGCGTGCCGGCGGTTGGGCGAAGGTGCAGTAGCCGCACTTGTCGCGGCACAGCATCGTCAGCGGAATGAACACCTTCGGCGAGAAGGTCACCCGTGTGCCGTGAGCCGCATCGCGCACCGCACGGGCCTGCGCCATCAGGTCGTGCAGCGGCGCGTCCACCAATCCCCCGGTCAGTTCCATTCCGGAACCCTACCCCAAGTGAGTTCCGTTTCAGAACCCAGACCAACGATCCTCCACCCACCACCAACACAAAACCAAACACAAGAACAACAAAAGAACCA
>JBJTXX010000539.1:0-5027 GCA_046082485.1 Actinomycetota bacterium | reverse complement strand
CGTCGGCGGCGTGTCGGGGCAGTGGCAGGGGGGAGGGTTCGGTCTCGGGCGGCGGTAGTTCGAGGCCCGTCGGCAACTGGCCCGGCAACGTGACCTCGAGCAACACCCCGTCGCAGAGGTGGTACTCGGTGTCGTGCAATCGCACGCCCACGTCGCCGGCGGCACGCAACTGGTCGACGAGGCGCTGCCGTTCGATCGCTGCGGCGAACGCGGAGGCGCGATCGCGTGCGAGGGCGGCCTCCTCGTAGCGCTGTGCGATGGCGAGTTGCTCGACCCTGCGCCACAGCGGCTCGAGGACGATGCCGGGCGATGTGGTGAGCGCAGCGACCGCCTTCGTGACGACCGCCCAGTAGGCGTCGTTGTCGGGCAGGGTGTTGCACGGGCACATCGAGGTGTGCAGCTGCGAGGAGGCGCACGGGCCGGCGCGCTTGCCGGTGCAGCGCCGCAGCGGAAGTGCGGTCTGCACGGCCTCGATCACCGCGGTGGCGGCTGCCCGGGAACCGAAGGGCCCGAGGTGCAGACCGGTCGCAGCGGGCTCGTTGCAGATCACCAGACGCGGCCAGGCCTCCGCCGTGGTCAGCCGCACGTAGCAGTAGCGCTGCCAGGTTGTGCCGACCTTGTTGTAGCGGGGCGCCAGCCGGTGGAGGTAGCGCAACTCCGGCACCTCCGCGCTCAGGGCATCGGGCATCACGGTGTGCGCGATGCGCTGTGTCTCGCGCAGCAGTGCCCCCACCTTGCGGCGTTCGTCGCCGCCGAAGTAGCTGCGCACACGCTGGCGCAGGTTCGTCGCCTTGCCGACGTACAGCACCCGGCCCTGTGCATCGAGGAACCGATAGACCCCCGGGTGGCGGGGCAGGTGGTCGGTGAGGCCGAGCTTGGAGGCCTGGGCGTGGCCGGCCATCGAGGGCAGCGACACGAGATCGTCGAGGCCCATCACCCCCAGGCACGCAGCCCGTTCGAGCAGCAGGTGCAGGAGGTGCATGGTGGCCGTGGCGTCGTCGAGTGCACGGTGCGTGGGGCGGTGTGCGAGGCGGAAGTGGTCGGCGAGGGTGCCCAGGCGGCAGTCGCGGACTTCGTCGCGCACGAGGCGCCGGGCCAGCGGCAGGGTGTCGATCACCGTGTTCGTGAAGGGTTGGCGATCACTGCGCCGCAGCGCGGTGTTCAGGAAGCCCATGTCGAACCCGACGTTGTGGCCGACGATCACGGCGTCGCCGACGAACTCCTGCAGGGTGGGCAGCACTGTCTCGATTCGCGGTGCGGTGGCCACCATCCGTTCGGTGATGCCGGTCAGCAGCGTGATCGATGGGCTGATGGCCCTGCCCGGGTTCACCAAGGTGGCGAACGTGCCCAGCACCTCGCCGCCCTGCACCTTCACGGCCCCGATCTCGGTGATGCCGTCGAGCCCGCGGTCCGAGCCCGTGGTCTCGATGTCGAGCACGCAGAACACCACCTGTGCGAGGGGAGTCCCGAGGTCGTCGAACGAGCGTTGCACCTGCCAAGTTGACCACGAACATCCGTTCGTGGTCAAGAACTGGTGTTCGACCCCCGCGGGGGTACCCTTGCCGTTCATGGACGAACGGCACGACGACGAGCAGGGGGGTATCGCCGACACGGCGTTGCGCAGCGCCCTCGAGTTCGCGGTCGGTATCGCTGCTGCGGGGGCGAAGTTGCGCCCGGCGCTGCCGTTCCCGGCCGGGCTGAAGTCGTTCGTGAAGTTCCACCGCCTCCCGTCGAAGACGCTCGGCGTGGTGCGCGCCTCCGTGGAAGCGGACCCAGTGTTCCGCGAACGGTTGGGCATCGCTGCGACTCCCGACCTCGTCGACGAGTTGGGGTGCCTGTGGCTGCAGCGGCCCGACGGCTGGTTGCTGCGGGCGGCCGAACTCTCCGCAGCCCAACAGCCCGGCGACGCCGACGACGACCCGAAGGCGGAGCGTCGGCGCCGAGAGGCGGCGGAGGCCGCGGCGGCCAGGGCGCGCCTCGAGGTCGTCGAGTTGCGCGAGGCACTGGCTCGCACGCGTGAGGAACTCGCGGCCGCGCAGTCGGATCTGCTGAAGGCGCAGCAGCAGGCCGGCTCACTGAGGAACAGGGTCGTGGAGACCGAGCGAGGCGCCGCCCGCAGCGATGCGGGCCGTCAGCGCGAGGCCGGCATCACCGAACAAGCGCGGCGCGAGGCCGATGAACTGCGATCGCAGCTCGAGGCGAGCCGCCGGGCGCTGGAGTCCGTGCTGCGTCAGCGCGCCGAGGAACCCCCGGTGGTGGATGTCGAACGCATGCGCTCGGTGTTGCTGGAGGCGCTGGCAATGGTGGGCGGTGCATCGGCGGGGGCCACGAAGGGCCGACCTCGTCGCCGTTCGGGTCGGACGCCGATCGCCATCCCCGGAGGCCTGCTCGGCGACTCCGAGGCCGCAGCGGAACACCTGCTGCGCACCGAAGGCGCACTGGTGCTGGTCGATGGCTACAACATCGCCAAGGCCGGCTGGCCCGACCTCGTGCTCGAGCGTCAGCGCGAACAGTGCATCCGTGTGTGCGAGGCCCTGGCGACTCGCTGGGGCACCGACGTGCAGATCGTGTTCGACGGTGCCGACATCGTCGGCTCGCACAGCCGCGACCGCCGACTCGTGAAGGTGGTCTACTCGCCGCAGGGCGTGCTGGCCGACGACGTGCTGCGCTCCGTCGTGGCAGCAACCGACCCGTCACGGCCGGTCGTGGTGGCCACCAGCGACCAGGCGGTGGTGGCCGACGTGCGGGCACTGGGTGCGAACGCGATCCGCAACGACGTGTTCCTCGCTGTCGTGCGCCGGTGACCTCGGCACGGCGAGTACAACCCTGTGACGACAACCCTGTGACACCCCCTCGTCATGCTGGTCGGCATGGCTCACCTCACCATTTCCTGCGACACCTGCGTGATGGACGGCACGGCGGCCTGCGCCGACTGTGTCGTCACCCACCTGCTCACTCCTGCACCTCGAGAGGGTGTCGTGTTCGACCTCGCCGAACTGCGCGCCGTGCGTTTGCTCGCCGATGCCGGTCTGGTGCCTACGCTGCGGCACCGTGAGGCCACCTGACCCACCGCCGCCGCCGGCCGACGACGCCTACGTGCAGGCCCTGCGGGGCATCGCGGAACAGCACGGCGTCACCCACTGCGGTGTCACCGACGCCTCGGTGCTGCAGCGAGCGCGCGACGCATTGGCCCATCGCATCGAGCACGGCCTCGACGACGGCATGCAGTTCACGTTCAAGGACCCCCAGCGTTCCACCGACCCGACCCGCGCGGTTCGTGGGGCGCGCAGCGTGCTGGTGGCAGCGCGGCCGTACCTGCTCGACGAACCCGCCCGGCCGGGGGGAGTGCAGGCGAGGGTGGCGCGGTACGCATGGGTCGACCACTACGCGCCGTTGCGCGAGGCGCTGTGGGCTGTGGCCGAGCGGCTGAGATCCGACGGTTGGAAGGCCGTCGTGTTCGCCGACGACAACAGCATCGTCGACCGCGAGGTGGCCCACCGTGCGGGCATCGGCTGGTACGGCAAGAACGCCAACCTGCTGCTGCCCGGGGCGGGCAGTTGGTTCGTGCTGGGTTGTGTGGTCACGACCGCCCCGTTGCCCGCGAGCGGGCCGGAGGTGCCCGACGGGTGCGGCAGCTGCCGGCGCTGCGTCGACGGGTGTCCCACCGGGGCGATCCTCGAGCCGGGCGTCATCGATGCCGCGCGTTGTCTCGCGTGGGTGCTGCAGAAGCCGGGTGCCATCGCACCGCACCTGCGCGAGGCGGTGGGGGACAGGCTCTATGGCTGCGATGACTGCCAGGAGGTCTGCCCGCCCACCGTGCGACTCGGCCACAGGGTGCCGGCCCCCGCCCCGGGCGGGCCGGTGCAGGCCTGGGTGGACGCCCTCGACCTGCTGTGCGCCGACGACGAGGGCGTGCTGGCCCGCTGGGGCCGGTGGTACCTCGCGGACAGGGACCCTCGTTGGGCGCGCCGCAATGCGCTCGTGGTGGTGGGCAACAGTGGGTGCCGCGACGACGCGGTGGCGAACGTGCTTGCCGACTACGTTGCCCACCACGACCCCGTGTTGCGCGATCACGCGGTCTGGGCGGCCCGGCGTCTCGGCCTCTCCCAGTTGGTCCACGATCGCGACACTCCATCGCCATGAAGCACCTGCTCGTCACCAACGACTTCCCTCCGAAGATCGGCGGCATCCAGTCCCTGCTGTGGGAGTGGTGGCGACGCCTGCCGCCCGAGTCGTTCGCCGTGCTCACCAGCCCCTACGAGGGCACGGCTGAGTTCGATGCTGCCCAGCCGTTCCTCGTCGAACGAACCCGTGAACCTGTGCTGTTGCCGCACCCGTGGATGGTGCAACGTGTCAACGCAATGGCCCGGCGAGTGGGCGCCGACCTCGTGGTGCTCGACCCCGCGCTGCCGCTGGGGCTCATCGGCCCTTCGCTGGACCTGCCCTACGACCTCGTGCTGCACGGCGCAGAGGTCACCGTGCCGGGGCGGTTGCCAGCGTCGCGGCAGTTTCTGGGTCACGTGCTGCGGCGGGCCCGACACGTGGTGGCCGCCGGCGGTTACCCGGCCGCCGAGGCCGAACGCGCTGCTGGTCGGTCGTTGCCGGTCACGGTGGTGCCGCAGGGTGTCGACACCGAGCGCTTCGTGCCCTCGAGCCCCGAGCAGCGACTGCAGGCGAGGGCGCACTTCGGCATCGAAGCCGATGCCGAGTTGGTGGTGGGCATCAGCCGGCTCGTGCCGCGCAAGGGGTTCGACACCGCCATCCGGGCAGCGGCGCTGCTCGCACCCTCGCGGCCGCGGTTGCGGCTGGCGATCGCCGGCGCCGGCCGCGATGCCGAGCGACTGAAGGCGCTCGCCGATCGGCGGTCGGCTCCGGTGACGTTCCTCGGTAGGGTGCCCCACGACGACCTCCCGCGGCTGTACGGCTGCGCCGACGTGTAGGCGATGCTCTGCCGCAATCGATGGGGTGGGCTCGAGCAGGAGGGCTTCGGAATCGTGTTCGTCGAGTCGGCCGCCTGCGGGGTGCCC
>JBJTXX010000538.1:0-5526 GCA_046082485.1 Actinomycetota bacterium | reverse complement strand
TCTGGGCACGCAGCCGGCCTGCAGTGCCCGTTCGACCACGAGGTCTCCCTCGGCCATGAACAGGCCGTCACCGGCGTCATCGCGACGTTGGAGGCGGTTGGTGAGGCCCCGCTCGTTGAGGCGGAACGTGGCGAGGCGCGGGTCGTGCGGGTCGTCGACGATGACGAACCGGTTCACGTCAGAAGTGCCAGGGATAGGGGCTCCAGTCGGGGTCCCGCTTCTCGAGGAACGACATGCGGCCCTCCTGGGCCTCGTCGGTGCCGTAGGCCAGTCGGGTGGCCTCGCCAGCGAACACCTGCTGGCCGACGAGACCGTCGTCGATGAGGTTGAAACTGAACTTCAGCATCCGCTGTGCCGTGGGGCTCTTGCCGTTGATCTCCTTGGCCCACTGCAGCGCCTCCCGTTCGAGGTCGGCGTGCGGGTAGACGGCGTTGACGGCACCCATGCGGTGCATGTCGTCGGCGGAGTACTCGCGGCCGAGGAAGAAGATCTCGCGGGCGAACTTCTGGCCCACCTGGCGGGCGAGATAGGCGCTGCCGAAACCGCCGTCGAATGATGCGACGTCGGCGTCGGTCTGCTTGAACCGGGCGTGCTCGCGGCTGGCCAGTGTGAGGTCGCTGACCACGTGCAGGCTGTGCCCGCCGCCGGCCGCCCAGCCCGGCACTACGCAGATGACGATCTTGGGCATGAAGCGGATGAGGCGCTGCACCTCGAGGATGTGCAGCCGGCCTGCGCGGCCGGCCTGCACGGTGTCCTCGGTGTCGCCGTCGGCGTACTTGTAGCCGTCGCGTCCGCGGATGCGCTGGTCGCCTCCGCTGCAGAACGCCCAGCCACCGTCCTTCGGTGATGGCCCGTTCCCGGTCAGCAGCACGCATCCGACATCGGTGCTCATGCGTGCGTGGTCGAGCGCCTGGTAGAGCTGGTCCACCGTGCGCGGCCGGAAGGCATTGCGCACCTCGGGCCGGTTGAACGCGATTCGCACCGTGCCGTGCTCGACCGAGCGGTGGTAGGTGATGTCGTCGAAGTCGAAGCCGGGCACCTGGCGCCACGCCGATGGGTCGAAGATCTCGGAGACCATGCCCCCATCATGCTGCATGCCGCTCGTGCGCCGCACCTCCCGCTGCTACGTTCGGTACATGCCCCACGCGCTCGTCAACGGCCAGAACATCCACTACGAGGACACCGGCGGCGACGGCCCGGTGGTGGTGCTCGGCCACGGCTTCCTGATGGACCTCACGATGTTCGCGCCGCAGGTCGAGGCGCTGCGCGGCCAGTACCGGGTCATCACCTGGGACGAACGGGGTTTCGGTCGCACCGAGTTCGACGGCAAGCCGTTCTCCTACTGGGACAGTGCCGCCGACTGCCTCGGCCTGATGACGCACCTGGGCATCGACCGCTGCGTGGTGGGCGGCATGAGCCAGGGCGGCTTCCTGTCGCTGCGGGCCGCGCTGCTGGCGCCCGAGCGGGTGCGGGCGCTGATCCTGCTCGACACACAGGCCGGCGGCGAACACCCCGAGGTGCTCGAGGCGTATCGCGGGATGATCGACGCATGGTCGACGTTCGGTCCGTCCGATGAGTTGGCGGGCATCGTGGCCAACGTCATCATCGCCGACCCCGAGGTGAACACCGAGTGGATCGCCAAGTGGCAGGCCCGTCCCAAGGAGCACATCATCGAGCCCGGCAACTGCCTGCTCGGGCGCGACGACATCCACGACCGACTCGGTGAGATCACCTGTCCCGCCCTCATCGTGCACGGCACGGAGGACACCGCGATCACCATGGACAAGGCCGAGGCCCTCGCCGCAGGTCTGGTGGGTTGCGGTGGCGTCGTGAAGGTCGGCGGCGCGCATGCGGCGAACCTCACGAACCCCGAGCCCGTGAACGCTGCGATCCTCGAGTTCCTGGCCGGCCTTCCGGCGTGAGTGCCCTGCAGGTCATCGGCGTTGCCGGACTCCCCGAGGTCGTGCCGGGCACCGACCTCGCGGAGGTGATCCACGCCGCAGCCGTGGCGTCGGGCACCCCACTTGCCGACGGTGACGTGCTCGTGGTGACGTCGAAGATCGTCTCGAAGGCAGAGGGCCGCACCGTCGAACTGGGCGAGGTGGTGCCGTCCCCCTTCGCGGTCGAGTGGTCGGCGCGGTGGGAGAAGGACGCTGCCGTCACCGAGATCGTGTTGCGCGAGGCCAAGCGGGTGGTCCGTCAGATCGGCCCCATCCTCATCACCGAGACGCATCACGGTTTCGTGTGCGCGAACAGCGGTGTCGACCAGTCGAGCAGTGGGGCGCACGGTCGGGCGGTGCTGCTGCCGACGGACCCCGACGCATCGGCCCGCCGCATCCGTGCCGGCATGACGGAACTGGGCGTCGACGTCGCGGTGATCATCAGCGACACGTTCGGTCGTGCGTGGCGCGAGGGGCAGACCGACATCGCCATCGGTGTGGCCGGCATCCAGCCGATCCTCAGCTACATCGGCCAGGTCGACCCGCACGGCCACGAGTTCAAGGTGCAGGCGCTGTGCGTGGCCGACGAACTGGCGGGGGCTGCCGAACTGGTGAAGGGCAACCTGTCGAGGGTGCCAGTGGCACTGGTCCGTGGCTATCCGTGGGAGGCCGACGACACCGCGACGATCGCACCTGCGTTGCGCGACCAGAGCCGCGATCTGTTCAGATGACATCCATGGCACATCAGGTCGAGGTCTCCAGGGTCATCGCCGCATCGCCCGAGCGGGTCTACGCACTCGTCAGCGACCTTCCCCGCATGGGGGAGTGGTCGCCGGAGAACACGGGCGGCAAGTGGATCAAGGGCGCGACCGGCCCGGCTGTGGGTGCGAAGTTCAAGGGCACCAACAAGAAGGGCTTCAGGCGCTGGAGCACCATCGCCCCCGTCACCGTTGCCGAACCCGGCCACGAGTTCGCCTTCGATGTGACGGCGAGCGGCATGGCGGTGGCGGGCTGGGGCTTCGCGCTCGAGGCGACCGAGAGTGGCACCCGGGTGACGCAGTGGTGGGACGACCACCGCAATCCGGTCATGGCGCGGCTCACGGGGCTCGCACTGCGGGTGCCGAACCGCACCACCCACAACCGTGCCGGGATGGAACAGACGCTCGAGGCGCTGTCGCAGGCGGTCTGACGCCGACCTAGGCGAGGGTGTGACCGAGGAAGAAGCGCCACATGACCGTGGTGGCCGAGATGCTCTCGGTGGTGCCGCCGAGGATGTCGCTGAGTGCGATGTCGAACGCGCTACCGGGCCACGTGTGGCCCCCGCCCTTCACCGTGTAGAGCCGGGTGCTCACGTCGCAATCGGCCCACTCGAGCAGGTCGACGTCGTCGGCCACCGCACTGGTGGTCGGGTCACCGTCGCAGCCGTTGTTCGCGGCCCAGGCGGTGATGCGATCGGGCACCGGAACCGAGTCGGGCCCGCTCGCCAGCACGTCACCGAGCGTGCCCGAGCCGTCCGGGGTCGGTAGGGCGCTGACCTCTGCGCCGAAGCCACCGCCATAGGCGAGGAACTGGTCGTCGTCGCCGTGGAACGCCACCACCGGCACGGGTTGCGCGGGGTCGCAGCCGTCGGGGATGCGGATGCCGGCCACCGGCGCAGCGGCGGCGATGCGATCGGCAAGCGCGCACGACAGCGTCGAGGTCATCATCGCCCCGTTGCTCATGCCCGTGACATAGACCCGTGAGGTGTCGATGCACAGCGTCGACTCGATCTCGTCGAGGAGGCCGCCCATCCACTTGACGTCAGCGCCGTCGACGGCGGTGTCCCACAGGGGCACGGGTCGGGTGATGTCGGGAACGATGGTCACGAAACGGTGGTCGTTGCCGAACGTGGGCAGACCCGACTGCTGCACCAGCAACGGGGCCGCCTGCGACCAGCCGTGCAGCGCCACGACCACCGGCAGCGGCGTGGCCCCGTCGTAGGCGGGCGGCACGTTGCGGATGTACGTGCCGTCGAGTCCGGCGATCGAGAAGTCGAGGGTCTGCTCACCGGGCGCGACGCCTGCGGCGGCCGAGCATCCGGCCGATGCAGCGGGCTCGGGCCGCGCCACGAACTCCTGCACCGCCTGCACACCCTGTGCAGGGAAGTTGATGTTGAGGCCCTCGATGCCCTGCGACAGGAAGTCTCGGTACGACTGCAGGTTCTCCTGCGAGCGTTCGTTCGGCCACACCCAGATCGGGTAGCCGCTCGCCTTGGTGTCGGCCACCAACTGGCCGGTGATGACCTGCAGCCCCGAGTACTCGGGCGGCAGTTGCAGGATGCGCATGCCGTCGGGGATCGGCGTGCGCTCCAGCACGTAGGCAGTCAGCACGTTCAGGCCCGGCGACACCTCGACATCGGGAGCGATCGAGTGGAAGTACGACACGATCTCGTCGTCGAACGAGGCCACCACGCTGGCCTCGCTGCGGCCCAGTTCGTCGAGCTGCTTCGCCAGTTCGTCCGCGGTGCGCTTGGCGATGTCGCCCGAGCCCTTGATCTCGATGTTCAGGGGAATGTCGGGGAAGCGCTCCACCAACTGGCGCAGGCTCGGCAGCGCGAAGTCATCGGCGGTGTAACCCGGCGGCGGCGCCTGTTCGCCGGTGCGGATGCCCCGGTACAGGTAGTCGTCCTCGGGTTTGTCCGTGCATGATCCGCACTCCTCGGTGAACCAGTAGGCCCCGTCGAGTTGCTGGATCTCCGCGAAGGTCATGTCGACGACGGCCCCCGTACCGTCGGTGTTGCGGTCGACGGTGTCATCGTGCTGCACCAGTAGCTCGCCGTCGGAGGTGATGTTCAGGTTCAGGTCGAGCATGTCGACACCGGCCTCGACGCTCTCGCCGAAGGCGAAGAGGGTGCTGGCCGGGAATTCGTCCTCACCGGCCGTGTGCGCCAGCACGATCGGCCGACCGATGGTCAGCAGTTCGTCGATCGTGCCCGCGTAGGTACGCGGAGGCTGGGTGGTGGTGGTCGCCGCCGCAGTGGTGCTGGGCGCGACGGTCGATGGCGCAGCGGTACTGGCGCTCGCGTTGCCGTTGGTGGATGCCGGGGAGGACGACTCCGAACAGGCGGCGATCAACAGGGCGGACAGGGCGAGGGCGGCGGAGCGTCTCATGCCCTGAGTTTCGCGTACTCCACGGCGATCAGACCTGCCGTGGCCGCGTTGTGACGCACCAACGCGAGGTTCGCCGTCAGACTGCGACCCCCGGTGCGCTCCATGACCGCGGCGAGCAGGAACGGAGTGACGTCCTGGCCGTCGATGCCGCGGGCGTCGAGTTCGGCGAGCGCGGCCTCGATGGCACCGGAGATGTCGTCTGCGGGAACCTCGTGCTCGACGGGGATCGGGTTGGCGATGCTCACGCCGGTGGCGAGGCCGAGTTCGTCCCAGGTGGCGTGCAACAACCGGGCGATCTGTGCCGGGCCATCGAGACGGCGAGGCGCCGCGTATCCGCTGTGGCGGCTGAAGAACGAGGGGAACTCGTCACTGCCGTTCACCACCACGGGAACTCCAAGGGTCTCGAGCCGCTCGAGGGTGGCGCGGATGTCGAGGAT
>JBJTXX010000537.1:0-1489 GCA_046082485.1 Actinomycetota bacterium | reverse complement strand
GACCGCATCATCGAGGCGGGCGGCTTCATCCCCGCACCCACCGGCGGTGCACCCGATGCGAACCTGATCCCGGTTCCCAAGCCGGTGGCCGACGCAGCGATGGACGCCGCCGAGTGCATCGGCTGCGGTGCGTGCGTGGCGGCCTGCCCCAACGGCGCGGCGAACCTGTTCACCTCGGCCAAGATCAGCCACCTGAACCTGCTGCCGCAGGGCCAGGCCGAGCGTTGGAGCCGTGTGGAGGCCATGGTCGAGACCATGGACGACCACTTCGGTTCCTGCACGAACCACGGTGAGTGCGAGGCCGCGTGCCCGAAGAACATCAGCATCGACTTCATCGCGATGATGAACCGCGACTACCGCAAGGCCAAGTCGCGCAACCGGAAGCTGATCAGCCAGATCTGATACGTGACCGGAACTCCCGGTCAGCGTGACGGCGACGAACTGATGGTGGTGGCGTAGCGGTTGGTCACCACGACGTCGCCGTGTTCCACCACGAGGTCGATCCACATCTCGCCGTCCGCTGCGGGCACGACGAACTGCATGGTGCCGACCCTCACGCAACTGTCGGCGGGCACGTCGCCTCGCCAGTGCCAGCGGTGTTCGCCGCCCTGCCACCGCAGCGTGGCGGTGCAGTTGGTCTCGAGCAGTTGCCGACGGAGATCGCTGACCACGTGCACGTCGAGTGCGACCGTCGAGCCGGGGGTCGCACTCGCCGGCATGCGATCGGCCACCACGATGACCGGACGGCATGCCTCTGTCACGGCCTGCCATGCGGCCTTGGGTTTGCGCTGGTGGTCGAGCACGCCCCAACCGATCGACGGCTGGGGGTCGTGCAACGCCAGGAAGCAGAAGCCCCCGGTGGGCCGGTACTTCAGTCGGCGCAGTGCCTCGATGCCGCGGCGCAGCACCTCTGCCTGATGCAGTTGGGTCGCCGTGCGCCAACTGTCGAACGAGACGTACTCGTGTGGGGGAACGTGTTGTTCCATCACGTCGAGTTGCAGACCGTGGCGCTGGGCAAGGTGTTCCCAGTCGAGATCGGGCCAGCGTTCGGGCTCGATGAAGTCGTCGGTGTCGGGCACCGACTGCGCTCCGAACTCGCCGACGAAGCGCACCATCGACGGCATCGCGGCGGCGAAGCCCTCGATGTCGCCCGATGCTCCGTGGAACCAGCCGAAGAACAGGTGGCTGTCGGTGCCGGCAGGATCGGCGATGTTCGGTGCCACCCCGCTGTGGGCCACGACGGTGCGTGTCTCGTCGGCTGACTCGAAGGCGCGCTTCACCCACCGGTCGAGGATGCTGCGGTTCCATGTGGGCAGTTGTTGCTGCATCAGGTGTCGCACGATCGACGTGCCGAACACGGCCTGCCGCACCTCGCCGGCCGGAAGTGGCTCGTTGTGCGCACACCACACGGCGATGCTGGGGTGGTGGCCGAGCACGTCGACCGCTTCGCGGGCCTGCCGCACGGCCTCCTTGCGGATCGTGCGGGCGT
>JBJTXX010000536.1:0-1186 GCA_046082485.1 Actinomycetota bacterium | reverse complement strand
CGATGAGTTGCTTCGCGATGACCGAGCCCGAGGTCGCCGGCAGCGACCCCACGCTGATCCGCACGTACGCCGTGCAGGACGGTGACGAGTGGGTGATCAACGGCCACAAGTGGTTCATCTCGAACGCCCGTCGCGCCAAGTTCGCGATCCTCATCTGCCGCACGGAGGACAACCCCGACCTGCCGCAGGCCGCCAACACGGCGTTCATCGTCGACCTGCCCACCGAGGGCTGGAACCGGGTGCGCGAAGTCGAGACGATGCACGGCTCGAGCGGCCACAGCGAGATCGTCATCGAGGACCTGCGCGTGCCGAACGAGAACATGCTCGGTGGCCGCGGCCAGGGCCACATGCTGGGCCAGTACCGCTTGGGGCCGGCCCGCCTGGCGCACTGCATGCGCTGGATCAGCCAAGCGGAGACCGCCCTCGACATGATGGTGGCGCGGTCCCTGGAGCGCTACTCGCACGGCAGTGTCCTGGCCGAGAAGCAGGGCATCCAGTGGATGATCGCCGACAGCAGTATGGAGATCTACCAGGCCAAGTTGATGGTGCTGCACGCGGCGTTCCTCATCGACAAGGGCGTCGATTTCAAGAGCGAGGTCAGCATGGCCAAGCACTTCGTGGCGAACATGCTGAACCGGGTCATCGACCGTGCCATCCAGGTGCACGGCGCCCTCGGCTACAGCACCGATACGCCACTCGCCCACATGTTCCAGCACGCCCGCTGGGCACGGTTCGCCGACGGGGCCGACGAGATCCACCAGATGCGCATCGCCCAGCGCACGATCGGCGCCTACCGCGACCACGGCACCACCCGCACCGCCACGGGCGACCTGCCGCTGTAGCGAAACCTTCGTACACCCCCGGTTCAGGATGGGGGCATGCAGACACGGGCGTTCGCGGAACTCAGCGACGACGAACTGCACCGGCGCGTGCTGCAGGTGCAGGCCGAGCGGGCGCGTCTGGCCGTGGAGGCTGCCGATCTGTTGCACGCGTGGGAGCGGCGGGGTTCGTGGCGCGAGGGTGGTGTGCGCCGGGCCGCGCTGGCGCTGGGTGCCGACACCCGGTGCGACCATGTGTCGGCGGCGCTCGAGTTGCGGCGGGCGGCGTTCCTGCAGCGGTCGCCGCTGCTGAGGTCGACATGGTCGATCGACAGCCGGCCCGCCTGCACTGCCGACCTCAGCAGCGG
>JBJTXX010000535.1:0-6257 GCA_046082485.1 Actinomycetota bacterium | reverse complement strand
CAACGGCGAGGTCGTGACCGCCCCGTTCACGGTGGTGCAGGCATGACCACGCTCGAGCATGTGGAACTGGAACTCACCGGCATGACATGTGCTGCGTGCGCCAACCGCATCGAGAAGAAGCTGAACCGTCTCGACGGCGTGACCGCCAGCGTGAACTACGCCACCGAGAAGGCGACGGTCGACTTCGACGCTGCGCAGGTCAGCCCCGACCAACTGGTGGAGGCCGTTGCCAGCATCGGCTACGGCGCCTCGCTGCCCCATGCCCTCGACGATGTCGACCCTGCCGACGAACGCCTTGCCGACCTTCGCCGCCGCATGATCCTCGCGTTGGTGCTGGGCCTGCCGGTGCTGCTGCTGTCGATGGTGCCCGGTCTGCAGTTCCGCGGGTGGCAGTGGCTGGTGCTGGTGCTGGCGACCCCGGTGGCCGTGTGGTCGGCAATGCCCTTCCACCTCACCGCGTGGCGCAACCTGAAGCAGGCAGAGGCGAACATGGACACGCTCGTGTCGGGCGGGGTGATCGCGGCCTTCGGCTGGAGCCTCTATGCGCTGCTGGCCACCCCGGCCGGCCATCTCGGCATGACGATGCCGATGTCGTTGGTGCCCGCACGCGGCGACTCGCACCATCTCTACTTGGAGGTCGCCAGCACCACCGTCGCCCTCATCCTCGCCGGTCGGTTCTTCGAGGTGCGCTCGAAGCGCAAGGCGGGTGGCGCACTGCGCGCCCTGCTCGCCATGGGCGCCGACACGGCGATGCTGCTGCACGACGACGGCACCGAGCAGCAGGTACCCGCTGCCTCGCTGCGCGTCGGCGACCGTTTCGTGGTGCGGCCCGGCGACCGCATCGCCACCGACGGCGTCGTGGTGGAGGGTTCCTCGGCGGTCGACACCTCGCTGCTCACGGGTGAGAGCGTGCCGGTGGAGGTCGGCCCGGGCGACGGCGTCACCGGTGCCACCATCAACGCCCACGGTCGTCTGGTGGTGCGCGCCACCCGCGTCGGCTCCGACACAGCCCTCGCCCAGATGGGCCGACTCGTCAGCGAGGCGCAGGGCCGCAAGGCGCCGGTGCAGCGCCTGGCGGACCGCATCGCCGGCGTGTTCGTGCCCGTGGTGCTGTTGCTCGCCGTGGCCACCCTCGGGTTCTGGTTCGCCCGCACCAACAGCATCACCGAGGCCATCGGCCCGGCGGTGGCGGTGCTCATCATCGCCTGCCCCTGCGCCCTCGGCCTGGCCACGCCCACCGCCCTGATGGTGGGCACCGGTCGCGGCGCCCAACTGGGCATCCTCATCAAGGGGCCCGAGGTGCTCGAGAGCACCCGGCTCGTCGACACCGTCGTGCTCGACAAGACCGGCACCGTCACCACCGGCCGCATGTCGGTGGTGGGCGTGCACCCGCACGGGGATGTCGACGCCAGCCACGTGCTGCGCGTGGCCGCTGCCGTCGAGGCTGCCAGCGAGCACCCCATCGCCAAGGCCGTGGTGGCGGCGGCCGCCCACCTTCAGGTGCCTGCGGTCAGGGACTTCGTCGCCCAGGCGGGGGTCGGCGCCGCCGGCACCGTCGAGGGTGCGCACATCTCCGTCGGGCGCGGCACCAGCACCGATGAACACCAGCGTGGCACCGCGGTCGTGGCCGTGCATTCCGACGGGAAGCTGTTGGGCACGCTCGCCATCGCCGACACCGTGAAGCCCACGAGCCGGGCCGCGGTGCAGCGCCTGCGGGCCATGGGCCTGCGCCCGGTGCTGCTGACCGGCGACAACACCGAGGCTGCAGCCGCGGTGGCTGCCGAGGTCGGCATCGACGACGTGATCGCGGGGGTGCTGCCGCACCAGAAGGTGGCCGAGGTGCAGCGCCTGCAGTCCGAGGGCCGGGTGGTGGCGATGGTGGGCGACGGCGTGAACGATGCCGCGGCGCTGGCCCAGGCCGATCTCGGCATCGCCATGGGCACCGGCACCGATGCGGCCATCGAGGCCAGCGACCTCACCCTGATGCGCGCCGACCTCGATGCCGCGGCCGATGCGATCCGCCTCAGCCGGCGCACCTTGGGAACGATCAAGGGCAACCTGTTCTGGGCGTTCGCCTACAACGTCGCTGCGATTCCGCTGGCGATGGCATGGTTGCTGTCGCCCGTGGTGGCCGGCGCTGCCATGGCATTCAGCAGCGTGTTCGTGGTGAGTAACAGCCTGCGCCTGCGCCGCTTCCAGCCCGGCCGCTGACGAACTCGAACGCACACGCGGCCGCGGCTCAGGCCGCGACCAGGGCGACCTGCCGCAGGCGGTGCACCAACGCGTGCCGATGGTTCGTGACGGTGCGGATGCTCACCTGCAGTTCCTCGGCCATCTGCGGCGGTGTGGCGCCCGCCATGATCAGCCGCACCAGCTGCAGGTCGCGCTGACCCAGCAGGTGGTGCGCCGCCACCAACAGCTCGACCAGCTCGTCGAACGGGTGCACGGGTGAGGTGTCGGCACGTTCGAAGTGCTGCGGGCCCACCGCCACCTGCACCATGCGTCGGCGGTGCGGGCGCACGAACGCGTGGTACTCGGCGGCGCGCACCAACCGGGCCGCCAGGTGCGGTCGGATGTCGCCGCAGTGGCTGCGCACCACGGCGACGGCCGCGCCCATCACCTCGTCGAACGCCTCGGACACCGCAGCGCCACCACGGCGGCGGGCGGCGGCCACCAGACCCGGCATCAACCGTTGCAGCACCACACGCATCGCGAGTTCGTCGTGTGCGGCCAGCCGAACCAGGTGAGCCAGCAGCGACTCGGGGTCGGCCACGACACCCTTCGGCGCCGGCGGGGTGCCCGAAGGCCGCTGCACCGCCGAGGTGGGCGGCTGTCGGCCGGCCAGGGCGACGAGCTCGGGCAGGGAGCGGAACTCCACCCCGAGGTTCCACCCACGCGCATGGCGCATCGAGGAGGGTCGGCGGCAGAGGTCGTGCCATTCGGACTGCAGGCGGGAGACGACGGTGATGTCGGGGAAGTCGGTCATGTGCCGCACCATCCGCGACACCCCTCACCGCTTCGCTCACCGCCCGGCTCACCGCACGCCGCACGGTGTTGATTCCGGTCGGGTACGATCTGCCAGTGGACGAACAGCCGTCACCCCTGCCCCCGCCCCCTGTGCCCGAATCGCCGGCTGCCGGGGCACCCCTCACCGAGGTGCCGGTCACACTGGCTGCTGCCGAGCCGGCGCCGAAGCGTCGCACGGGCCTCGTCGTGGCTGCGGTCGCTGTGGTGCTGGCCGCCCTCGGCGTGGGTGCGTTCTTCCTGTTCCGCTCCACCGCGCCCGAGTTCTCCCTGAAGGAAGCCTCGACCAGCACTGACGGGAAGAAGTTCGGGGTGTCGTTCACCAGCACCTCGTCGGTCATGGGTCAGGAGATCACCGCCACGGCGCTGGGCACACCCGACGGGAAGTTGCTGCGCATGAAGATGGACCTCGGGCCCTCCATGGCGGCGCTGGGCATCACCGACCCCATCGAGGCGATCGTGAACATCGAGGACCGCGTGATGTACATGGGCAGTGGCTTCTTCACTGCGCTCGGGGCACCCGTCGAGACGCCCTGGATCAAGATCGACCGCGAAGCAGCGGAGGCCGCCGGCCAGGACACCGAGTTCTTCGACCAGATCCAGGTCGACGACCCCACCGACACCACGGCCCTGTTCGCGAACGCAACCTCCATCACCACCGTGGGCGACGAGGAGATCGACGGCGAGAAGGTGCGCCACTACACGGTCTCGGTGCCCTTCGCCGACGTGCTGAAGGCGAACCCGTCGCTGGGCGACACGCTCGACCAACTCGACGCCGACATGCCCGACGTCATCGAGTACGACGTGTGGGTGACGAAGGACAACCGCTTCCGCCGCCTGTCGTACGACACGGATCTAGGTGTGAGCTCCCTGGCCACGACGATCGACTTCGACCGCCTCACCGAGCCCGTCGTGATCACTGAGCCGGCCGCCGACGAGGTCACCGACGCGCTCGACCTCGGCTGAGGCCCGGGCTTCAGGCCCGGGTGTCAGGCGGGCGCGTCAGGCGGGGGGCTTCAGCGGAGAACCCTGCAGCAGCTCGACGATGCGGTCGGCCGGCAGGCCCACCGCCGCGATCTGCGCGGCCGTGCGCCGCCCGCTGAGCGAACGCAGCAGGTCGTAGTCGCTGGCGCCCGCGGCCAGCAGCGTGTCGGCGAAACCTGCCTCGCGGCCGTCGGCCATGTTCAGCAGCCAGCCCACGGCAACCTTCACCGCCAGCGAGTCCTGTGCTCCGGGTCGACCCACGGCCTCGCGCAGGTCGTGTTCGTGGGTGACGTTGTCCATCACCAGTTGCGAGTTCACGGGTGACGGCACGAACGGCAGGATCGGGTCGAACCTCTCAGCGCCGGCCTCGTAGTGATCGGCGAGTTCGGCAAGGGTGAGGCCGCGTAGCCGCTCCACCTGTGCCTGCGTCCACGGGTCGGTGGTCACGCCCTCCATCCGGTTCTCGAGGATGTCGTCGACCACGCCCACGATGTGCGACGTCAGTTCGGCGACGTTCCAGTCGGGGCAGCTGGGCACCACGCTGGTGGCCTCGCTCTCGGGTAGGTCGCGCAGCAGTTCGATGACGCGCGAACGCACGCCCTGATAGGCGTCGACCACGTCGGTGTCGGGCAGCAGGTGGCTCATGGGGAAAGTGTCGCACGTTGCGCAAGGCCGCCCTGCTTGACTGGCGGGATGGAGACCGTGCAGGCACCGCGAGGCGATTCGAAGGGGCTCGCCTCTGCCACGTGGGGCCTGTTCACCGGGCTCGCCCTGGTGATGCTCTCGGGTGGCATCTTCAGCACGTTGCTCGGCGTGCGCGCCGAACTGGCCGGTCTGCCCACCGTGGTCAGCGGCGGCCTCACTGCGGCGTACTACGCAGGCTTCCTGCTCGGCTCGGGTGCCACGCTGAAGGCGCTGGCGAAGGTGGGGCACATTCGGGCCTACGCCGGTCTGGCTGCGTTGCTGACGGCTGCGGTGCTGATGATCGGTCTCACCGGTTCGCCGGTGGTGTGGCTGGTGTTCCGCATGCTCACCGGGTTCGGCTTCGCCGGCCTGTACGTGGTGGCCGAGTCGTGGTTGAACGGACTCGTGACGAACGAGATCCGCGGTCGGTTGCTGTCGATCTACGGGGCGATCGTGATCGGTGCGTTCGGCCTCGGGCAGTTGGTGGTGTTCAGCCTCGACGCTCGTTCGCTGTCGGCGTTCGCCATCGCTGCGCTCATCGCGTCGCTGGGTGTGCTGCCGGTGGCGATGTCGGAGCAGGCCTCGACCCCGGTGGTGGAGGAGCAGGCGCACATCTCGCTGAAGGAACTGGCGCGCACCGTGCCCACCGGTGTGGGCGCGGTGGTGTTGGTGGGTCTGGCCCACGGTGCGATGCTCGGCCTCGCCGAAATCTACGCCACCCGTGAAGGGTTGGGCGTGGGGCGCACGGGTCTGTTGCTCGCCGCCGTCGAGGTCGGCGGCATGGTGATGAACTGGCCGATTGCCGCGGCGTCCGACGACATCGATCGTCGTGTGGTGGGCGTCGTGGTATCGGTGGCCACCATGGGTGCGGCGGCACTGCTCACGCTCGGGCCTGCGAAGAGCCCGATGGCCACGGTGCTGATGGCGGTGATCGGCGGCTTCAGTTCGCCGCTGTATTCGCTGAGCGGGGCGTATACGAACGACTGGATCGAACCCGAGCATCTCAGCGCGGCGGCCTCGCAGTTGGTTCGGCTGTACGGGGTGGGGGCGATGCTCGGGCCGTTCGTGGCGTCGGTGTTCATGGACGTGCTCGGCACAGACGGCTTCGGCTGGTCGATCATCGTGCTGCACGGACTGGTGGCGCTGTTCTTCGTGTACCGCATTCGGGCGTGGCACTCGCCGCTCACGAGGCGACCGTGGAACGAGGTGTCGATGCCGGCGCGGGCGTTCTTCGTGCCTGCCACGGTGGTGAGTATCGGCGTGCGCGGCCGCCGTCGCTGACGCTGGCCGTCACGTACGCGGTCGTTCGAGGGGTGCCCCCCCAGGGACTCGAACCCTGAACCAATGGATTAAAAGTCCACTGCTCTGCCATTGAGCTAGAGGGGCGGGAGGCGGAGCCGAACCCGGAGCGAAACTCGCCCGGAGCACCGAACAAACGTGGCTCACAGGCTAGTTCGGGGGAGCCGGAACCGTACAGGCCCGAATAGCTCTCACCAAACTCCGTCGGTCTCGACGATCTCCCGACCCCGCTTCGCACCCGATCCGCGGCTCGGCCGGCCCCGACC
>JBJTXX010000534.1:0-1287 GCA_046082485.1 Actinomycetota bacterium | reverse complement strand
CGGGTCGTCGCTCTTCCACACCGGGATGGGTGAACCCCAGAAGCGGTTGCGGCTGATGCTCCAGTCACGGGCGTTCGCCAGCCACTTGCCGAAACTGCCGTCCTTGATGTGTTCGGGCACCCAGCGGATCTGCTGGTTCAGTTCGACCATGCGGTCCTTGATGCGGGTGACCTCCACGAACCACGAACTGATCGCGCGGTAGACGAGGGGTTCGCTGCAGCGCCAACAGTGCGGGTAGGAGTGGTTGTACGAGTCGTGCCGAACCACCACACCCCTGGCCTTGAGGTCGCGGATCACCTCGGGGTTGGCCTCGAAGACGTGCACACCCACCCACGGCGTGATCTCCGCGGTGTATCGACCGTGTTCGTCCATCGGGCAGATCGTGGGGATGCCCACCGCGTTGCACGCGTTCTGGTCGTCCTCACCGAAGCCGGGGGCCATGTGCACCACGCCGGTGCCGTCCTCGGTGCTGACGAAGTCGGCGGCCAGCACGAGGAAGGCATTGGGCGTGTCGGCGAGGAACGGGAAGAGCGGCACGTACTTGCGCCCGACGAGGTCCGCCCCAGTGAGTGTGCCGACCCGTTCGGCGCCGGCGAGTTCCTTCTCGTACGCACCGAGACGCGACTCGGCGAGCACGTACCGCTGGCCGGCTTCCTCCATCACGGCGTAGTCGATGTCGGGCCCGACGGCGAGCGCCAGGTTCGACGGCAGCGTCCAGGGCGTGGTGGTCCAGGCCAGGATTCTCTCGCCGCTCTCGAGCTGGAAGGCCACCGTGAGCGCAGGGTCCTGTCGGTCGCGGTACACGTCGTCCATGCGCGTCTCGGTGTTGCTGAGCGGGGTCTCGCACCGCCAGCAGTACGCCAACACGCGGAAGCCCTCGTAGATCAGACCCTTGTCCCAGAGGGTCTTGAACGCCCACATCACGCTCTCCATGTAGGAGGTGTCGAGGGTCTTGTAGTCGTTCTCGAAGTCGACCCAGCGCGCCTGCCGGGTGACATAGCGGTACCAGTCGTCGGTGAAGCGCAGCACACTGGTTCGGCATGCCTCGTTGAACTTGTCGACGCCGAAACGCGTGATCTCGGGGTGTCCGCTGATGCCCAGTTCCTTCTCGGCAACCACCTCGGCGGGCAGCCCGTGGCAGTCCCAGCCGAAGCGACGGTGCACCTGCTGACCGCGCATCGTGCGGTACCGCGGCACGGCGTCCTTCACGAACCCCGTGAGCAGGTGGCCGTAGTGCGGAAGACCGTTGGCGAACGGTGGGCCGTCGTAGAAGACGAACTCGTCGGC
>JBJTXX010000533.1:0-12079 GCA_046082485.1 Actinomycetota bacterium | reverse complement strand
GCAACCCGAGGCCCACCGCCATGGTGCGCAGCAGGCGCGCAGCCAGGTCGGCCATGGCGCGGTAGTAGGCCTGCCAGGCCGGACGCAGCTCGGGCAGGGCCGCGTCGGGCCAGATGTTCGGCGACCAGGCGAACTCCTCGTCGGCGTCGGCGAACGAGTGCAGCGGCGGGTCGACCGGACCGATCGCGTAGCTCTCCTTCAAGTCGGGGCGGCTGCGTCGGCCCAGCGATGCGGCCAGCGTCTCGCCGGCGACGGGCGAGTAGCCGTAGGGGTAGCCGGGCCGGGGCATCGCCACGGCCGTCTTCGCCTCGATCGGCAGGTCGAAGAACCGCTCGGCGGTGTGCCATGCGCCGTCGATGACCCGCCGGGGCACGCCGTGGCCCACCACGGTGAGGAAGCCGACCTGTCTGCAGGCGTAGGCCACGCCGAGCGCCGCGTCGCTGGCGGAGAGATCGATCCGAGGCACCCGTTCCACGACCCGCAGACTACGTTTGGCCCGTGGCGCTCGAAGCATGTGACGTGGTGGTGGTGGGCGGCGGTGTGATCGGTCGCTCGGTGGCGGCCGAGGTGGCTGCCGGCGGAGCGAAGGTCGTGGTGGTCGAGCCCGGCGGTGTCACCCAGGGCACCTCGGTGGGCAATGCCGGCCACCTGGTGCCCAGCCACATCGTGCCGTTCTCCGCACCGGGCATGGTGAAGGCCGGCATCAACAGCCTCATCGCACGCAACGGTGCGTTCGCCATCTCGCCCAGGGTGGTGCCCGGTATCGCTGGCTGGTTGTGGAGGTTCGCCCGCTCCGCCAACGAGGCAAACGTGCAGCGCGGCCTGCCGGTGCTGCGCTCGATGCTCGACGCCACCGTCGCCGGGGTGCACGAACTGCGCGCCGCCGGTGCCGAGGTCGACTTCATCCCCACCGGTCTGTTGCAGATCGCGAGTTCGCCGAAGTCGTGGGCCGGTGTGCGCCACGAGATGGAGGAATGGACACACCACGGTGTCAACGCACGCGAACTGAACGGCAAGGAGGTGCTCGAGCACGAGCCCCTGCTGCGGCCGGGAATCCTCGGCGGGGTGTTGCTGCTCGACGATGCCTGCTTCGACCCGCTGCTGCTGGTGAAGGCGATCACGGCACGCGGCGCCGGCCTGGGGGTCACCGACGTGAACGCCTCGGTGCAGCGCATCGAGCGAGTGCAGGACGGCGTGGTGGTGCACACCTCGGCTGGTCCGGTGAAGGCGGCGCAGGTCGTGGTGGCGGCAGGGGTGTGGTCACCGAAGTTGCTGAAGCCGTTCGGCATCAAGGTGCCGGTGCGGCCGGCGCGAGGCGATTCGGTCACCCTGCCGTACGGCCCGGGCGTGCCCAAGCCGGGGGTCGGCATGATGATGGTGGACCAGAAGGTTGCACTCAGCCCGCTGTCGAAGGGCTTGCGCATCACCGGACGATTCGGCCTCACCTCGGCATCCGACCGGGCCCTGAACATGAAGCGCGCCCAGACGCTGATCCGCAAGGTGGGCAGTGTGCTGGAGCTCGATCCCGCCACCGCGCCGAACGAGGTGTGGACCGGCCTGCGGCCCGCCACACCCGACGGACTGCCGCTGCTCGGCCGGTTGCCGGGGGCGCCCGAGGTGATCGCCTCGGTGGGCCACGGCATGCTCGGCTCCACCACCAGCATCGGCTCGGCCAAGGCCGTGGCCGCGGTGGTGCGTGGCGAGGCCGCGCCGTTCGACATGGCGCCGGTGTCACCCGCCCGCTTCTCCCGGCGCTGAGGCGCGAGATGCCGGTCGCCCATCTGGGGGGTGTCGACGTGTACTTCGAGGTGCACGGAAGCGGCCCGAGGGTGCTGGTTTTCAACGGCTCCGGGGCCACCGTGCAGGCGGCGGCGCCGATGGTGCAGAAGCTCGCCGAGCACTTCGAGGTGCTGATCCACGACCAGCGCTGCCTCGGCCGAAGCACTGTCGCCGACGAGGTGCCGACGATGGCCGACTATGCGGCCGACGGCGCGGCGCTGCTCGATCACCTCGGTTGGCGGTCGGCCCGGGTGTTCGGCATCAGCTTCGGCGGCATGGTGGCCCAGGAGTTCGCCGTCACCTGGCCCGAACGGGTCGAGCGTCTTGCCCTGCTCTGCACGTCAGCAGGCGGGGCGGGAGGCTCGAGTTTCCCGCTGCACACCATCCCCGACCTGCCGGTCGAGGAACAGCAGCGGCTTCGCCTGCACCTCGCCGACTCCCGCTACACCCCTGAGTTCCTCGCGGCGAACCCCTTCGACCAAATGCTCGTGGAACTCGCCGATGCTGGCCGTGCTGCGCCGAAGTCCGACACGCAGTTGCGTGGCGAGCGCCTGCAGTTGCTGGCCCGCTCAGGTCACGACGTGTGGGATCGCCTGCACCGCATCGTGTGCCCCACGCTGGTGGCCTGCGGCCGCTACGACGCGTTGGCGCCGATGGCGAACAGCGAGGCGATCGCCGGTCGGGTGGTGGGCAGCGAGCTGCGGTCGTTCTCGGGTGGCCATGCCTTCCTGTGGCAGGATCGTGCCGCCTGGCCGACGGTCGTCGAGTTCCTGCTGGGCGAGGAAAGGGTCTGAACCATGTACATCGCCGACATCCGCACCGCCCCGCTGCGCCCAGCAGGTGAGGGCACGTTCGACCTGCCGTTGCTCGACGACGGCGACGTGCAGGTGGGCATCTGGGAACGCGAGCCCGCCATCTTCGGCGGCACCACCGGCGACTACGACGAGATCATGTACATGGTGTCGGGCCGCGTCACGGTGGCCCACGGTGACGGTGAGTACGACATCGCCCCGGGCACCCTGTGGGCGACGCCGCGGCAGTGGACCAAGCAGTGGACCGTGCACCAGACGGTTCGCAAGATGTACGTCATCGACAACCGCGCTGGCGGGCCCGGGGCCCCCGCTCACCTGTCGAACGGGCACACCCTGGAACTGGGCGAGTGGGTGCCCCGGCCCGGAGCCATCTCGGGTGATCCGCACCATCGTGCCGTCATCGTGTCGCGCAACAACCAACTCGAGTGCGGCATCTGGGAGGCAACCCCCGGCACGTTCCCGCTCACCCGTGACGGCTACGACGAGGTGTTCTGCGTGCTGTCGGGTCACGCCACGGTGCACATCGACGGCGGCATGTCGTTCGACATGCGCCCGGGCGGCGTGCTGCTGACGCCCGCCGGCACGAAGGGCACATGGGTCGTCCACGAGACGCTGCGCAAGTCGTACGCGATCGTGCACGGCCGAGGCTGACCTACACTCGCCTCCGTCCCCAGGAGGTCGTTCACATGAACCCGGGCATCATCACCGCGATCGTCGCGGCCGTCATCGTCCTGCTGTTGCTGGCCGGTCTGCGCACCGTGCAGCAGGGCACCGTCGCCGTCACCACCGTGTTCGGCAAGTACCGGCGCACACTGCGGCCCGGTCTGAACGTGGTCATCCCGTTCTTCGAGAAGATCTACCGGCGCATCAGCATCCAGAACCGTGCGGTGGAACTGCAGTTCCAGGCCATCACACAGGACCAGGCGAACGTGTACTTCACGGCGATGATGGTGTACGGCGCCATCAACGAGAGCGAGGACACGATCAAGAACATCGCGTTCAAGTTCGTGAGCGAGAAGGACTTCCTCACAGCGTTGGTACGCAGCGTCGAGGGCAGCACCCGTGGGTTCGTGGCCACCAAGCGCCAGGCCGAGATCCTCGCCCTCCGCGGCGAGATCGTGTCGGAGGTGAAGGACAACCTCGACCACGTGATCGAGACGTGGGGCTACCACCTCATCGACCTGCAGTTGAACGACATCACCTTCGACCAGGCCATCACCACCTCGATGGCGCAGGTCGTGGCCAGCAACAACCTGAAGGCCGCCGCCACCAACGAGGGTGATGCCCTGCTGATCCGCAAGACGAAGGAGGCCGAGGCGTTGGGCACCGCAGTGCGCATCGAGGCCGAGGCCGAGCGCACCGCCGCACAGTTGCGTGGCCAGGGTGTGGCGCTGTTCCGCGAAGAGGTCGCCCGTGGCCTCGCCCAGGCGGCCCGGGAACTCGACGACAACAGCGTCGACGCCTCGCTCATCCTGTTCAGCATGTGGACCGAGAGCATCCGCCACATGGCGGAGAACGGCAAGGGCAACGTGCTGTTCCTCGACGGCTCTCCCGACGGCATGCAGAAGCAGATGCGCGACCTGATGGCGCTGCAGCAGCTGCGCGTGGTCGAGGGCAACCAGGGCTGACGGTGGCGACCACCGCCCGGTTCCTGTGGCAGCGACTCGAGGCCTACCACGGGCTCGTCTACTTCGTGCCGGAGGCCGACCGCGAGTACACGGCAATCGGCCTCGAACCCGGCCGCATGGGCTACTTCGGTTCCCGTGCGGCGGCGATGGGCCCGGTGCCCGCACACGTCGTGGTGGCCACGTTCTTCAACTTCGACCCTGCGCTGGTGCACGCCGTGGTGCCCGAGGTGTGGAACCGCACGCCGGCGTCAGCGCTCTGGGAGGCCCGCCTGCGGGCTGTCGACGCAGCGCTGGCCCGGCTGTTCGGTGACCGACTGCACGGTGACGACATCGGCCGGGCCGCGGCGTTGCTGCGCGGCTGCGTGGGGGAGTGTCGGCCCGACGGACGGCCGCTGTTCGCCGGTCACCTCGCTCAGCAGTGGCCCGAGGCACCCCACCTTGCGCTGTGGTTCGGCGTCACACTGCTGCGCGAATACCGCGGTGACGGCCACATTGCGACGCTGGTGAGCTCGGGCGTGTCGGGCATCGAGGCGCTGGTGCTGCACGGCGCGACCGGTGCGGTGCCCGCTGCCGTGTTGCAGGCCACCCGCGGCTGGGACGACGCCTTGTGGGCAACGGCGCAGACGGGGTTGCGCGAGCGCGACTGGCTGGATGCATCGGGTGCGCTCACGGCGGCGGGCAGCGCCCACCGCAACGAGGTCGAGCGCATCACCGACGAACTCGCCGCGGCACCCTGGTCGGTGCTGTCGGCCGACGAGGTCGAGTTCCTGGCCGCACTCGGCAAGGAACTCAGCCGCACCATCGCCGCCGCCGGCACCTTCCCGCGAACGTAAGTTCCTCGGGACAGACCCACGCGAACTTACGTTCCTCGGGACCGTCGGGGAGGGGAGATTTGAACTCCCGACCTCCTGCACCCAAAGCAGGAACGCTACCGCTGCGCCACTCCCCGGTCGTTCCGTTGAAAGGACGGAACGACCGAATGGTATCGGCCCGTTACCCCTCAGCCGCGAGCGGGCACCACCACGACGGGCACGGGGGAGTGCTGCAGCACGGTTCGGCTGACCGAGCCCATCACCAGCGAGGCGAACCCACCGTGGCCGCGGGTGCCTACCACCACCAGGTCGGCATCCTTCGCCGCCTCGATGATCGCCTCGGCCGGCCCCTGCTCGCACACGAGGGGGTGCACCCGCAACGACGGTGCCAGTTCCTTGGCCCACTTGGTGCTCGCCTCGAGCGTGCGCATCGCGTCGAGGCGCATCTCGTTGCGCGGTTCGCTGATACCCGTGCGCAGGCCCACGTACGGGTAGCTCCAGCCGTGAACGAGCACCAGCTCGGCGCTGCAGCGGAAAGCCTCCTCGACCGCCCACTCGAGGGCGGCGTCGCTGCCCGGTGAGCCGTCGACACCCACGAGGATGCGGCCGATGGCGGCATCGCGTCGGTCGGAACCGTGCACCACGACGACGGGCCCTCGGGCGCGGTGGGCGACCATCGTGGCAACCGTGCCCAGCACGTCGGCCAGTCGACCGGGGTGCGACGTCGCGCCCACCACCACGATGTCGTCGACCTCGGCGCTGCCGGTGATGGCGTAGCCGGCGGCACCCACCACCACCTCGCCCGACACCGCCAGCGACAGGCCGAAGGTCCGTGCCAGTTCGACTGCCCGCTCGTTCACCGTCGCGCGGTCGGCCACGAGTCCAGCGACCGTGGCCTCGTCGACGCCGCCTGCGCCGACCAGACCGGCCTCCACCGCCACCGGCAGTTCCGCACAGGTGATGACGTGCAGCGGCCACTTGCGCCGGGCGGCCTCGTGGGCGCCCCACCGCAGTGCCTCGATCGACCCCTCGGTGCCGTCGACACCGACGACCACGCGCTGGGGGCGTGTGATCACGTCGTCACCGCGTCACGACGAGCGCGGTCACCATGTACCGCATGCCGTCGGCGGTCTCGGCGTGGGTGAGGATGTGGCAGTGCCATGCCCACACACCCGGGTCGGTGGCCATGTACAGCACCGAGTAGCGCTCACCCGGAGCCACCAGCACGGTGTCGGTCGGCAGCGGCTCGTCCATGGGCACGCCGTCCTTGGCGATGATCCAGCCCATCGGCTGGTGCAGGTGCATCGGGTGCACCAGCAGACCCTCGTTCATGTAGTTCACCAGCATCGTCTGGCCGACACGCAGCGTGTAGGGCTCGGTGGCCGGGAAGCTCTTGCCGTTCAGACTCAGGCCGATGACGCCCGCGTCGTTCAGCACCATGTTGATCGTCTTGGTCGGCGTGGCGGGGTAGCCCTTGTCGATCAGCTTCTGCGGGGTGGGCATCTCGTCGATGGTGAGCGCACCGAACATGCCGTTCGGAATCTGCTCCTGGGCGTTGTGGTGCGAGTGGTAGATGCCGACGGCAGGGCCCTTGGCCTCGAACTCGTAGATGTGCTCCTCGCCGGGCACGGTCGGGTCCTCGGTGTAGGGGTCCACGCCGTCCATCACGTTCGGCACGCGGATGCCGTGGAAGTGCAGCGACGTGGACTGCGGCAGGTTGTTCTTGAAGATGATGCGCACCTTGTCGCCGGTGCTCACGTGGATCTCAGGGGCCGGCACGACGCCGTTGTACGTCCAGGCCTTCACGACCTTGCCGGGCTCGACTTCCCAGTCGACGATCTTGGCGTCGACGACGAACTCCTTGTAGCCGTCCTTCGACATCGTGAACTCGGCCATGTCGCCGCCATGTCCGGTGGTCTTCGCCGGGTAGAGCTGTGCTGCCGCGAGCATCTTGGCGTCCATCTCCGAGTTCGAGACAGCGCTGTGGTCGGTGGTCTCGCCGCCTGTGCCACCTCCGGCGGTGCCGCCCTCGCCGCCGGTCGCTGTGTCGCTGACCACCAGCGAGCCCACCATGCCGGCGCCCTCATGCCCTGCCTGCGGGCAGATGACGCGGTAGTTGCCGGCTGGAGTGGCGGGGATGGTGAGGTCGTACGACACGCCCGGGGCGATGTCGATGCTCTTGATGCCCAGGTCCTTCACCTGCAGGTTGTGCACCTGCGCTCCGCCGTTCATCAGGTGCAGGATTGCGCCGCCGGTCGGAATGGTGATGTTCGCGGGTTCGAACGCGAAGTCCTTCATCGTCACGTTGACGATCGGCTTCGAGCCACCGCCGCCCGACGCGCTCTCCGAGCCCCCGCCGTCGCGGAGGCCGAACAGGGCCGCGCCGAGGGCGGCGACGGCCGCCACGAACGCGAGCCAACTCAGTACTGACCGGTCATCCTTGCTCATGCCCGCCAGCATGCGTGGCGGGCCGAACACCGGTTAGGGCATGAAGGTCACCGGCCGCGGGACCAAAGTCCCTCAGCGTGGTGCGAGTTGACGAACCACGTCGAGCAGGCGGTCCACGTCGTTCGGCTCGATGTAGCGCGAGATGCCGGCGCGCACCACCCCGCCCGACTCGTCGAGGCCCAGTTGGCCCACGACCTCGACGGCGTAGTTGTGGCCGTCCCACACGGCGATCCTGTGGTCGGACAGGGTGCTGGCCACCTCGGACGGCGTGCGGCCCTGCACCGTGAACGCGGCCGTGGGCGTGCGGTGCTGCATGTCCTGCATGCCCCACACGCGAACACCCGCGATGGCCTGCAGGCCTCGCAGCAACGGCTCGAACAGCTCCGACTCGGCTGCCTCGATGCGGTCCATGCCTTCCTCGAGCAGGAAGCGGGCGGTTGCCTCGATACCGGCGATGGCCTCGTAGTTCGGCATGCCGGTCTCGAGCCGGGACGGTCCGACGTTGTAGGAGGGCCGCACCTTGAAGACCGGCAGTTCGTTCAGCAGGTCGGGCTGCACCCACAGGCAGCCCGAGTGCGGGGCGTACCACTTGTAGGGCGAGTTGACGAGGGCGTCGCAGCCGAGCGCAGCGATGTCGATTCGCCGGTGCGGCGCAAGGGCCACGGCGTCGATGAACACCCGTGCACCCACGGCGTGTGCGGCCTCGATGATCGGCGGCAGGTCGGGAGTCGAGCCGAGCAGGTTGCTGGCGCCGGGCAGCGTGACCCACTTCGTGCGCTCGTCGATCAGTGCGATCACGTCGGCCGGGTCGAGGTTGCCGACCTGCGGGTCGAACGGCGCCAGCACGTGCTCGGCCCCGGCCTGCTCGGCGGCGAGGCGCCACGGGGTGACGTTTGCGTCGTGGTCGAGGCGGGTTCCCACCACCCGGTCTCCGGGACGCAGCGTGGCGCCCACGGCCCTGGAGAACGCAAACGTGAGCGTCGTCATGTTCGGCCCGAAGCACACGCCGTCGGGGTCGGCGTTGAACAACTGGCCGACCACGGTGCGGGTGCGGTCCACCATCCGCTCGGTCGCCTTCGAGGCGGCGAAATGGCCTCCGGTGCAGCCCGTGCTGCAGTCGGTCAACCATGCCGTGACGGCAGTGATGGCGGAGTCGACGACCTGGGTGCCGGCGGGGCCGTCGAAGCGGGCCCAACCGTCGGAAACGCCGGGGAAACGGTGGCGCAGGGAGATATGACTCATGCGCGCTTGGCGGCCTTGGCGATGCGCTTCGCGGTGCGGCCGGCCAGCCGCAGGTGGCGGTGGTCGAGGTCGCCCATCTCCACCCCGTTGACGAACAGCACGCGGTACCGCTGCCAGTTGAAGCCGTTGGCCAGGATGACCTTGCCGCCGGTGCCCTCGGGCACGCCCTGCAGGTCGGTGGTGGCCTCCACCTTGTCGCCGATGCGCAGGTCGAGCTGGTCGGCGTGTGGCTTGGCGAGGGCGTGCGGCTTCCACGTGGTCATGTGCGCATTCTGCCCGATCCGCGCGGCGCGATCGGCATTCGGCAGGATTGCGGGCACCGCCGGTAGAGTCGTCGGTCTGTGATGAGCACGATTGCACCCGCCGACGACCCCATGGTCGCCCCCGATCCCGAAGCCTCCGACGACGCCGCGCCGCGCACCCCTCGCCAGTTGGTGAAGCTGTCCGTCACGATCAGCGAGGACGAACTCGACCGCGACATCGACCAGGCGTTCAAGAAGATCGGCCGCGAGGCCCGGTTGCCCGGCTTCCGCGCCGGCAAGGTGCCCCGCCGGGTGCTCGAGGCCCGCATCGGTCTGGCTGCCGCCCGCGAAGAAGCCCTTCGTGATGCCGTTCCGGCCTACCTCGCCAAGGCCGTGCGCGAGCACGACGTCGACCTGATCAGCACTCCCGAGGTCGAGATCGTGTCCGGCGCCGAGGCAGGCCCGGTCGAGTTCGCCGCCACCTGCGAGGTGCGCCCCGTCATCTCGGTGCCGGGATACGGCGGCCTGCGCGTCGAGCTGCCGGCGCTGTCGGCGTCCGACGAGGAGATCGACGAGGCCGTGCAGGCCGAGCGCCGCCGGCAGGGCACGCTCGTCTCGGTCGACCGCCCGGCTGCCCACGGCGACCACGTCACCCTCACCATCGCCACCACCCGCGACGGCGAGCCCGTCCCCGGGCTGAACACCGAGGACTGGCTCTACGAACTGGGCAAGGGCTGGGTGGCCGAAGGCTTCGACGACCAGCTGGCTGGTTCGGCCGCAGGTGCCGAGCTCACCTTCAGCGCCAACCCGTCGGGCATGAACGAGCCGGCCGACTTCGTGGTCAGCCTCACCAACGTGCAGGAGATGGTGCTGCCCGAGGTCGACGATGCGTGGGTCGGCGACAACCTCGGCGAGTTCGACACCGTCGACGCGTGGAAGGCCTCCATCAACGAGCGCATCTCGGGCTCGAAGCTGAACCAGGCCCGCAGCATGTTCGTCGACAGGGTGATGATGGCGCTGGCCGAACTGGTCGACGTGCCGCTGCCCGACAGCATGGTGCAGGGCGACCTGCAGGGCCGTGTCCAGAACACGGTGCAGCAGTTCCAGCAGCAGGGCATCAGCATCGACCAGTGGCTGTCGGCCACGGGCCAGTCGGTCGAGCAGTTCCTGGCAGCGATCCGTGAGCAGAGCGAGCGTGCCGTGAAGGTCGACCTCGCACTGCGGGCGGTGGCCACTGCGGAGGCCATCGAGGTCAGCGACGACGACCTCGAGCGCGAGTACGCCCGCATGGCGATGCAGTCGGGTCAGAAGGCCTCGGCCGTCCGTCGTGCGTACGAGCAGAACGACGCGGTCTCCGACCTGATCGCCCACATCCGCAAGAACAAGGCGCTCGACTGGTTGGTCGAGCACGTGGAGATCGTCGACCCGAGCGGCGCGGCCATCGACCGTGCAACGCTGCTCGGCACGCACGACCACGACCACGACCACGATCACGATCACGACCACGATCACGATCACGATCACGATCACGATCACGACAACGACCACGAGCACTGAGGAGTTCGAACATGGACCAGTTCCCGGTGATGTCGGGCTACCAGATCCCCAGCGTGGTCGAGCAGACCAGCCGGGGCGAGCGGGGCTACGACCTCTACAGCCGCCTGTTGCGCGACAACATCATCTGGCTCGACACCCCCATCGACGATGCGTCGGCGAGCCTCACCTGCGCCAAGTTGGTGTACCTCGAGAGCGAGAACCCCGACAAGGACATCAACATCTACATCAACAGCCCCGGTGGCGACATCACGGCGCTGTTCGCGATCTACGACACGATCCAGTTCATCAAGAACGACGTGGCCACGATCTGCATCGGTCAGGCGGCCTCCGCTGCGGCGGTGCTGTTGGCCGCCGGCACCAAGGGCAAGCGCCTCGCACTGCCGCACAGCCGCATCCTGCTGCACCAGCCCTACGGCCAGGTGGGCTACGGCCAGGTCACCGACCTCGAGCTTGCGGCCAAGGAGATCCTGCGCATGCGTGACCTGCTCGAGATCATCCTCGCCCGCCACACGGGCCAGCCGATCGAGCGGATCCACGCCGACACCGACCGCGACTTCGTGATGGAAGCATCCGAGGCCCTCGCGTATGGCATCATCGACGATGTCATCTCGTCGCGCGAGGCGGTCGACCGCACCGGTCCCATCCGCTGACCCTGTCGAGCCGACACCCAACCCACCCCCTGGGCCAGTTCGGAGGAGTACGACGTGGCGAAATTCGGCGACACCGGTGAGCTGCTGAAGTGCTCGTTCTGCGGCAAGTCGCAGAAGCAGGTCAAGAAGCTCATCGCCGGCCCCGGCGTGTACATCTGCGACGAGTGCATCGACCTCTGCAACGAGATCATCGAGGAGGAACTCACCGACGCCGGTGAGTTGCCTTTCGACGAGCTGCCCACGCCACGCGAGATCCGCACGTTCCTCGACGACTACGTGGTCGGTCAGGACGAAGCCAAGAAGATCCTGTCGGTCGCCGTCTACAACCACTATCGGCGCATCCAGTACCAGCAGACGGTCGGTGTCGGCCGGCGTGACGAGGTCGAGCTGGCCAAGAGCAACATCTTGCTCCTCGGTCCCACTGGCTGCGGCAAGACCCACCTCGCGCAGACGTTGGCTCGGCTGCTCAACGTGCCCTTCGCCGTCGCCGACGCCAAGGCGCTCACCGAGGCCGGCTACGTCGGTGAGGACGTCGAGAACATCCTCCTCAAGCTCATCCAGGCCGCCGACTACGACGTCAAGAAGGCCGAGACCGGCATCATCTACATCGACGAGATCGACAAGATCACTCGCAAGAGCGAGAACCCCTCGATCACACGTGATGTGTCCGGAGAGGGCGTGCAGCAGGCGTTGCTGAAGATCCTCGAGGGCACCGTTGCGTCGGTTCCGCCGCAGGGCGGTCGCAAGCACCCGCACCAGGAGTTCCTGCAGATCGACACGACCAACGTGTTGTTCATCTGCGGCGGCGCCTTCGTCGGACTCGAGTAGATCATCCGTCGCCGCGTCGGCCTCAAGGCCGTGGGTTTCGGAGCCGAACTCCGCAAGCGCGACGAACGGCGGGCGAGCGAA
>JBJTXX010000532.1:0-16144 GCA_046082485.1 Actinomycetota bacterium | reverse complement strand
CGTCGTAGCGCACTTCCTCCATCAGCGCCTGTGCCGTGCCCTGGGCCACACCACCGTGGATCTGGCCCTCGAGCAGCATCGGGTTCAGCACCCGACCGGCGTCGTCGCATGCGATGTGGCGAAGGTGCCGCACCTGACCGGTCTCGGTGTCGACCTCCACGACCGCCACGTGCGACCCGAACGGGAACGTCGCTGCGCTCTGGAAGAACAGGGCGTGCTGCAGACCCTCGGGGAGTTCGGCATCGGCCTCGGCAGCGACCGCCAGTTCGGCCCAGCCCTTCGACACCGACGGGGTTCCGCTGACGTGGAATGCACCGCGATCCTTGTCGAGCACCACGTCGGCCTCGTCGGCCTCGAGCATCTTCGCCGCCAGTTTGCGGGCCTTCTCGACCAGTTCGATCGCGGCGTTCCACACTGCGGCGCCGCCGTGCTGCAGCGAGCGCGAGCCCATCGTGCCGCCGCCCTCGGGCACGAGGTCGGTGTCGCCCCACACCACGTCGATGTGGTCCATGGGAATGCCGGTCTGCTCACTGGCGAGCATGCTCCAGGCCGTGACGTGGCCCTGCCCGTGGGGCGAGGTGCCGGTGTAGACGACGGCGCGACCGCTGGGCAGCACCTCGATCTTGGCGTGCTCGCCGAAGGGGGCGACGCCACCCGTGATCTCGACGTACGTGCTGACGCCGATGCCCAACTGCTTGGCGTCGCCACGCTCGCGGCGGCGTGCCTGCTCCGCGCGCAGGTCGGCATAGCCGGCCGCGGCCAGGGCGAGGTCGAGAGCGCCCTCGTAGTCGCCGACGTCGTAGGTCTGACCCACCACCGTCGTGTGCGGCTCGAGGAACTTGGGAATCAGGTTCACACGACGCACCTCGGCGGGGTCCATGCCCAGGTGCGCCGCCCACATGTCCATCACCCGCTCGGCGGCCGCAGTGGCCTCGGGCCGGCCCGCGCCGCGGTACGCGGTGGTGACCGCTGCGTTGGTGACCACGCTGGTGGTCTGGCACTCGATGTTCGGGAAGGCGTAGACGGCGCTCGCCATCGGGCGGGTCATGAACGGGGCGAGGATGGCGCCCATCTCCACGAAGTAGCCGGCGTCCTGGATGACGTGGAGCTGGTAGTGGGTGATCTTGCCGTCGCGGGTGCCGCCGGCGCGCACGTACTGCACCTGGGCGCGGCCGTGGCCCATCACCATCATCGACTCGCTGCGCGTCTCGCGCCAGCGCAACGGACGGCCGACCTTCCTCGAGATCACGCCGAGCAGCGCTTCCTCGGGGTCGCACGAGATCTTCGCGCCGAACCCGCCGCCCACGTCGGGGGTGATGACCTTCACGCCGGACGGCTCGACGCCGTTGACCTTGGCGATGGTGCCCTTGGCGCCCTGAGCGCCCTGCGTGCTGAGCCACTGCACCAATCGGCCCTCGACCCAGGCGACCGCTGATCCGCGCACCTCGAGCGGGCAGGGTGCGACTCGCTGGTTCACCACGCGCGCCTGGGGCATCACGACCTCGCAGCCCTCGAAGAACGCGTCGCCCTTCACGCCGGGCATGCCGAGGATGGTGGTGTCGAACACGACGTTGCTGCCGGTCTCCTCGTACAGCAGGGTGCCACCGGCCAACGCGGCCTCCATGTCGACCACGGCGGGCAGCGGGTCGATGTCGGCGATGACCCGTTCGGCGGCGTCCTCGCCCTGCTCGCGGGTCTCGGTGACCACGACGGCGATCGGCTCACCGACGAAGCGCACCTTGCCGATGGCCAGCAGGCCTCGCGACACCGTGGGGTTGAAGTCGCTCGGCGTGGGCTCCGGGCAGAGGTCCTTCGCCGTGTACACGGCGATGACGCCGGGCATCTCCAGAGCCTCGTCGGCATCGATGCCGTTCAACACGCCGTGGGCGATCTGCGAGCGCACGTAGGTGACGTGGGCCGCACCCTGCAGCAGCGGCTCGTCGAGCAGGTCGTCGACGTACACCCCGCCGGTGGTGAGGAACTTCGGGTCCTCCTTGCGAAGAACGCGGTTGCCCAAGATGCTGCCAGCCACTGCATGACCCCCTGTGTGTCGTCGGCTACTGCGTCGACACTAGACGGTCGGTGAGGATCAGGGTGCGGTCGTGTCGGCCGGTTGCTGCCGGGCGGCCACGACCTGCGTGAAGACGTCGTAGGGCCAGCCCGACGGCAGCGTGATGGGGGCCTCCGGGGCGGGCAGCACCGTGAGGCGGATCTCGCCACGCTTCACGAAGCCGATCTCCTGCCGGGCTGCTTCCTCCACACCCGCCGGGGTGTTCAGCCGGTCGACCTCGTCGACGAGATCGGCGTTGGCCTGCTCGAGCGCGGCCAGCTCCTGTTCCTTGCCCGAGATCTGCTCGCGCTGGTGCAACCACGTGCTGAACGGCAACACGAACAGGGCCGCGACGAGCGCCAACGACACCACGATGCCCACTGCCCACACCAGGGTTCGCCTGCCCCGACCGCGCACCAGTTGCTTGTCGGCGGGGATGGGGCGGGTGAGTTCGCCGATGAGCGTGTCGTCGCGCCGCGCCACCGGTTCGGTGGCTGCGCCTCGCGCCGCAGCGGGGCGCGGGATCGTGGATGTCTTCGGGCCGCCGCTCATCGTTCGCCATTCTTCCAGCACGCGCGGCGCGAGCGACGGCACCCTGCGTACATCGTTTCCCTCGAGCGCCGGTGTCGGGCGCCGGTCAGCGCGGGCTGAGGGCGCTGCGACCCCTGAACGCCGCCGACTCGCCCAGCTGCTGCTCGATGCGCAGCAGCTGGTTGTACTTCGCGACGCGGTCGCTGCGCGCCGGGGCGCCCGTCTTGATCTGGCCACAGTTGGTGGCGACCGCCAGATCGGCGATGGTGGCGTCCTCGGTCTCGCCGCTGCGGTGGCTCATCACGCTGCTGTACGAGTGGCGGGTGGCCAGTTCGACGGTCTCGAGCGTCTCGGTGAGCGAGCCGATCTGGTTCACCTTCACGAGCACCGAGTTGGCCACCGCTCGCTCGATGCCCATCCGCAGGCGTGCCACGTTCGTGACGAACAGGTCGTCGCCCACCAGTTGCACGCGGTGGCCGACGGCGCGGGTCAGTGCCTGCCACCCCGACCAGTCGTCCTCGTGCATGCCGTCCTCGATGCTGACGATCGGGTAGGTCTCGACGAGCCGCGCCCAGTAGGCCACCATCTCGTCGGGCGACAACACCTTGCCTTCTCCCTCGAGGTGGTAGGCGCCGTCTCGGTAGAGCTCGCTCATCGCCGGGTCCATGGCGATCGCGATGTCGTCGCCCGGTGTGTAACCCGCCTTCTCGATGGCCTCGATCAGCATGCGGATGGCGTCCTCGTTGCTGGGCAGGTTCGGGGCGAAGCCACCCTCGTCGCCGACGGCGGTGGAGAGGCCGCGGTCGTGCAGCACCTTCTTGAGGGTGTGGTAGGTCTCCACGCCCCATCGAACCGCCTCGCGGAAGCTGGGCGCGCCGACCGGCATGATCATGAATTCCTGCATGTCGATGCTGTTGTCGGCGTGAGCGCCGCCGTTCACGACGTTCATCATCGGGACGGGCAGCTCATGGGCGTTGGGCCCGCCGACGTAACGCCACAGCGGCAGTTCCAGTTCGGCCGCAGCGGCCTTGGCCACCGCGAGGCTGGTGCCGAGGATGGCGTTGGCGCCCAGTCGCCCCTTGTTGTCGGTGCCGTCGAGCGCCAGCAGCATCGAGTCGACCGCCCGCTGGCCGAGGGCGTCGACGCCGTCGAGGGCATCGGCGATCTCGCCGTTCACGTGGCCGACGGCCTTGGACACGCCCTTGCCGAGGTACCGGCTGCCGCCGTCGCGGAGTTCCACGGCCTCGTGCTCGCCGGTGGATGCCCCGCTCGGCACCGCCGCCCGGCCGCTGGCCCCGCTGAGCAGGGTGACGTCGACCTCGACGGTGGGGTTGCCACGCGAGTCGAGGATCTCGCGACCGACGATGCTGGTGATCTCGCTCATGGGTGGCAACGGTAGCGAAGGCGACCGGCGTCGCCATCATGCCTTCGGGGATGTCAAGAGTTCGCGAAGTTGCTCAAGCACGCCCGCCCGCCGACGATGGGAAGTACGTGGAGCGTGTGCTGACCGACGACAAGGGTGTGGCATTGCCGGCGAGGGCCATCCGGGCGGGGATCCTGTCGTTCCTCGCGGCGCTGGCGTTCGTGGAGATCGGTGCCGGGGCGGTGGTGGCCGAGGCGTGGAAGGTGACGAGCGAGCACGGTGCCCTGTCGCTGTCCGATCGGCGTGAACTCGGCGAGATGCTCGCCCGGCTCCGTGTGCTCGAGGGCCTCGTGGCCGTCGGCGCGGCCTCGACCATGGTGCTGTGGGCAGTGGTCGTGGCGAACAACGCGTCGATGGTGCTGCGGCGAGCATGGCGTGACCTGCTGTTCGTGGTGGGTTCGTGGGTGACGGTGCCGTTCGTCGCGGTGGTGCTCGGTGCCGCCCGCGGTCGGCATCAGGGAACGACGCTCGGCATCGTGCTGTCGGTGGCACAGGTGCTGGCGATCTACGTGCCGTTCATGACCATGGCGATGCTGGCCGGCCGGGTCGGCGCCTCCCGCGGGGCGTTCGGGCGGTGGTACGTGGCGATCGCCGTGACGGTGCTGGTGCAGCACCTGTTCACCTCCGACCTCGACCTCGCCCAGCCACGGTTGGCCGACAACCTGGGCCGCACCGCAGCGCTCTACTTCCTGAACGCGCTCGTGGTCGGTGTGGGTGTGCTGATCGCCGCCGATGCCACCCGTGGCATGCAGCGGGCGATCGCGGAACGCCTGTGGCAGCACCGCATCCTGCACGCCGACGCGCACCAGCGGGTGCGGGCGGCGGCGCCGGTCACGCCCGGCGCTTGACCTCGTCCCACAGCGAGTCGAGCAGTTCCAGACCCGCCGAGCCCAGTTCGATGCCGCGCTCGGCGGCGAGCGCCTCGACGCCCTCGAACCGCCGCCGGAACTTCTGGGAGGCCGCCCGCAGCGCGGCCTCCGGCTCGATGCCGAGGTGGCGGGCCACGTTCACCACCGCGAACAGCAGGTCGCCGACCTCGTCGTGCACCTGGCGTTCGTCACCGACCCGGGCGGCCTCGCGCACTTCCGCGGCCTCCTCGGCGATCTTCGGCAACGCGCCGTCGACATCGGGCCAGTCGAAACCGACCTTCGCAGCCTTCCGCTGCAGCGCGTAGGCGTACGACAGCGCCGGTTGCGCGGCGGGGACACCCTCGAAGGCCGAGGTGCGGCCCTTCTCGGCTCGCTTGATCGCGTCCCAGTTCGCCACCACGGTGTCGGCATCGTCGGCCTGGACGTCGCCGAACACGTGCGGGTGGCGACGGACCAGTTTGTCGTGCACGCCCCGCGCCACGTCGGCCATCGTGAACCGGCCCTCCTGCTCGGCGATGGTGGCGTGGAACTCGATCTGGTAGAGCAGGTCGCCCAGTTCCTCGACGAGCGCATCGTCGGTCGCCGGGTCGTCGGGGTCGAGGGCCTCCAGCGCGTCGACCACCTCGTAGGTCTCCTCCAGCAGATAGCGCACGAGCGATCGGTGTGTCTGCTCCTGGTCCCACGGGCACTGCTCGCGAAGGGTGCGTGCGAGTTGGTGGAACCGAACCAGTTCCGAGCCGACCGGCGCCGTCAGGCCCGGTACGTACACCGACGTCAGGTGGTCCGCTACGGTGGCGCGATCCAGTTCCGACCACGTCGTGTGCACGACCGCTTCCTCTGGTGTGCCCAGACGCTGCAGCAGCACGACGGTCTCGTCGCCCGAGGCGTCCTCTGCCGCCAGCTTGATCTCGCTGAGCACCCAGTTCGCGTGGGTGTGGGTGATCAGCATCGGGCCGCTGACTCCGGCGGCAGCGGTGGCGAAGACATGGCCGTCCACCAGGGTGACACCGGCCTCGACGGGGTCGATGCCCAGACGCGGCCACACGAGGTCGAGGAACGACATCGCCGGGTGCAGTTCGCACGTCACCCGTGGCTCGGCGCGCAAGGCGCGCACCGTGCGCTCCAGCACCAGCGGGCTGCCGGGCACGGCGTAGAGCACCGTCCCGTGTTCCTCCGCGGCGTCCACCAGACGGCGCACGATGTCCGCGTACACCTCGTCGAAGGTGTCGGCGGTCTCGTAGAGGTCGTCGAACGAGGTCGCGCCGTGGACGAGGTGCGCGCTGGGATGGTGCGCCGTGCGCACGAAACGGTGCTCGTGCCGTGCGATGACGTCGAGGGTGTGTTGCGTGACGTACTCCGGCCCACCCGGGCCGAGGCCCACGACCGAGACGACGGGTCTCACGCGTCGAGCGGCAGCACCGAGACCGATGCGGTGTCCCAGCGGCCGTAGCGCGGGTTCACGTAGATGTCGACGGTATCGAGGCGCTCGAGCAGTTCGTTCGCCACCTGATCCGACACGAACGATGCCTTGTCCGTGGTGGACAGGTCGTCGAACGGACGCAACAGCACCAGTGCGGGGGCCCCGCCGACGTCGACGGTCACCGGGGTGCCCACCTCGGCGCCGGCGTCGGAGAGCTTCGTCAGCAGGTCCTGGTTGAATCCGTCGGGGGAGAGGCAGTTGCCGCCGTTCTGGTCGAGCACCAGGCCACCGTTGCCGGCGAAGTTCGGATCGTTCGAGTACTTGGCGGCCGCATCGGCCCACACCAGCCCGCCCTCGATCTCGGTGAGGATGGCTGCCGTGTCGGCGCCGGGTGCGAGCGGGATGGCGCCGAGGCACAGCAGCGGGCTGCCGGCGAGGCCCTGTTCGTAGACGGGCCGGCCCTCCTCGATGAACGGTGCCGAGAGTTCGTCGATGGCCTTCTCGCGTCGGGCGGCGAGGTCATCGGCACTCGTCACGCCCTCGACATCACCGCCGAGCACCGCCAGTCGCAGCCAGTCGCCGATCACCTGGCGCGCGGCGTCGCCGCTCGTGGTGCTGGCGGTGAGGGTGTTCAGTTCGCTGCGGGTCAACTGCACACCGTCGACCTCTGCGGCGAGGTCGGTGCGCGAGAAGGTGGCGCATGAGGAGAGCGTGGCGGCGGCGAGCAGCACGCCGGAGGCCAGGACGACACGACGGTTCACGCCCGGCACCCTACCGAAACCGCCGGCGCGAGGCGGCTTCCGGGCGGCCGGTCACGGCGTGCGGTCCTCCCAGTCCACCCAGGGCACCCCCGAGGCACGCAGGTAGTTGCGCACGGCCTCCCCGGTCGTGCGGGCCGAGTGGTCGGGCATCGGCCCGTGGAAGTCGCGGTAGGAATCCACGCGTTCATGCACCTCCCCTTTCAACTCGGCGAAACGAAGGTCGATGCCCCGGGAGCGCAGTTCGGCAAGTAGGTCGCGCAGCATCTCGGCTGCCGTGGCATCGACATCGGTGATCGGTTCGGCCGTCACGATCACGGTGGTGATGTCGTCCTGGCGGGCGGCGATGCACTGGTTGAGATCGGTGGCGAAGAATCGGGCGTTGGCGAAGAACAGCGGTGCGTCGAAGCGGTAGAGCAGCAGGCCGGGGATGGTGCGGCCCTCGGGGTGACGGCCCCTGTCGTGGTAGCCCTTCAACCCGTCGACCCGCACGAGCTCGGCGGTGTGTGGCTTCCAGGCCAACCGCAGGAAGTTCAAGACGCTGAGGCTGATCGCCACCACCGCGCCGCTCACGGGGCCGAGCACGGCGACGGCGAGGATCGCCGCGATGGCGAGCACGAACTCGCTGCGCCGCACCCGGAACAGGTGTCGCAGCGCCGGCAGGTCGATCAGCGAAATCGCCGCAGCGATCACGATCGCGGCGAGCGTGGCGTCCGGCATGTGGCGGAACACGCTGGGTGCGGCCACCGCCAGCAGCACCATCGCCGCAGCGGCGACCACCCCTGTCAACTGGGTGCGTGCCCCGGCGGATTCGGCCACCGGGGTGCGCGAACTGCTGGAGCTGATCGGGAAGCCCTGGAACAGTCCGGTCACGATGTTGCTGAGCCCGAGGGCGACCAGTTCGTGGTTGTCGCTCACGGGCTCGCGGCGCCGCATCGCCATGGTGCGGGACAACACACTCGTGTCGGCGAAGGCGACGAAGGCGATACCGAGGGCGGCACCGAGCAGGTCGCGCACGTCGGTCCAGCCGAGCGACGGCCACGATGGCGAGGGCACACCGCTCGGCAGGTCGCCCACCACCTTCACGCCCCTGTCCTCCAGGCCGAGCACGATGGTGATCCCCACGCCGAGGACGACGGCGATGAGCGTGGCCGGGATGGCCTTCGAGACGCGTCGCACCACGAGGATGAGCACGAGGCACGCGGCGCCGACGGCGAGTGCCCAACCGTTGAAGCGGCCGTCGCGCAGACCATCGACGAAGCCGCGCAGTTGACCCAGCAGGGTCTCGCCCGGCACGGAGAACCCACAGAACTTGGCCGCCTGCGAGATGAGGATGGTGATGGCGATGCCGTGCAGGTAGCCGTAGCGGACAGGTGCGGAGAGCAGTTCGGCGAGGAATCCGAAACGGAACAGCCCGGCGAGCACGCAGATCGCCCCGGCCATCACCGCCAGCATCCCGGCGACGGCAAGGGCGTGCTCGGGCGAGGTCGCCATCGCTGGCAGCACGGCGGCAGCGATCAGAGGAGTCAGTGCGGAGTCTGGGCCCAGCACCAGGATGCGCGACGGGCCGCAGAGGGCGTAGACGACCAACGGGACGATCGAGGCATAGAGGCCGTTGACCGGCGGCAGTCCGACGGCGGCGGCGTAGGCCATGCCGGCCGGGGCGAGCAACCCTGTGAGCACGAGGCCGGCGGCCACGTCGCGGCCCAGCCATTCGCGGCGGTAGGTGCCGGCCCAGCCCGCCACGGGCAATCGGGAGAGTGTCGAGACGGGCCGTGCCACGGCCCCACACTGTGCCACTCGGCGGCACGTCGTGTGCCCGACGGCGGCGCTTCGGGGCGTTCGGCCCGGTCGGGGAAGACCCCGAAGGGGGGTCGCGGATGAGTGCCCTCGGCAGGATTCGAACCTGCGCACACGGCTCCGGAGGCCGATGCTCTATCCCCTGAGCTACGAGGGCATGTCGTCGAAACGACCCGGTCACCATATCCGCTGACCGGTACGATCGTGCCTTCATGGCTGATCCGCTCCACACCGTCGCCGACACGCTGCGTCAGGCCTTCGCCGTTGCGACCGGATTGGCTGCCGCCGACATCGACCCCGTGGTGCGGCCGAGTGACCGGGCCCACGCGCAGGCCAACGGGGCCCTCGCGCTCGCCAAGTCGCTGGGCCGGAACCCGCGGGAGCTGGCCGAGGCCGTGGTGGCGAGCGGTGAACTGGAGGCGGTCTGCTCGGACGCCGAGGTGGCCGGACCCGGCTTCATCAACCTCACGTTCCGCCCCGAGTTCCTCGCAGCGCAGTTGCACCTCGCCGCCGGTGACCATCGCCTCGGCGTGCGCACTGCGGCGCGCGAGACCGTCGTGGTCGACTACTCGGCGCCCAACGTGGCCAAGGAGATGCACGTCGGGCACCTGCGGTCCACCGTCATCGGCGACGCGCTGGTGCGGTTGCTCGAGTTCGTCGGTCACCGCGTGGTCCGCGAGAACCACGTGGGCGACTGGGGCACCCCGTTCGGCATGTTCATCGAGCACGTGATCGACCTCGGTGGTCTGGAGGCCGAACTCGACCTCTCGGATCCCGGCGCCTTCTACAAGCAGTCGCGGGCGAAGTTCGACACCAGCGACGACTTCAAGGACCGTGCCCGGAACCGGGTGACCCTGCTGCAGAACGGTGACCACGCACCCACCCGGGCCATCTGGCAGAAGCTCGTCGACCAGTCGGCCGCGTACTTCGACGTGGTGTACGGCAAGTTGGGCATCCTGCTGCGGCGCGCCGACATCGTGGGCGAGAGCTTCTACCAGCCGTTCATGCCGATGGTGCTGGAACGGCTCGACGCCGCTGGTCTGCTGGCCGAGAGTGACGGCGCCAAGGTGGTGTGGGTGCCGGGCTTCACGAACAGAGAGGGTGACCCGCTGCCGCTGATCGTGCAGGCACGCACGGGGGGGTTCAACTACGCCACCAGCGACATCACCTGCGTCATCGACCGGGTCGAGCGCCTCGAGGCGACGCTGTTGGTGTACGTGATCGGCACCCCGCAGAGCCAGCACCTGCAGATGGTCTTCAAGACCGTCGAGATGCTGGGCGTGCTGCAACCGCCGGCGCGGGCCGTGCACGTCAACTTCGGCAGCGTGTTGGGCGAGGACCGCAAGATGTTGAAGAGCCGCAGCGGCGACCCCGTGATGCTGCTCGACCTGGTCGACGGGGCCATCGAACGCGGTCGAGCACTGGTGTCCGAACGCTCCCCGGAACTGCCGGCTGAGGAGCAGGCCGACCTCGGTCATTCACTGGGCATCGGTTCGTTGAAGTACGCCGAACTCAGCAGCGATCGCATCAAGGACTACGTGTTCGACTGGGAACGCATGCTGTCGTTCGACGGCAACACGGCCCCGTACCTGCAGTACGCGCATGCCCGCATCTGCAGCATCTTCCGGCGGGCTGGCGTCGACCGGCACGAGGTGGGCACCGCGGTGCCGGTGCTGATCGAACCGCAGGAGGTCGCGCTGGCGTTGCAGTTGCTGCAGTTCGACACCGCCGTGCACGACACCCTCGACAAGTTCAGCCCGCACCGGCTGTGCACCTACCTGTTCGAACTGGCCCAGTCGTTCACCGCGTTCTACGAGGCGTGTCCCGTCCTGAAGGAGGGCTACGAGGCCACCCGCGAGAGTCGGCTGGCGCTGTGCGACCTCACCGCCCGCACGCTGCACGTGGGGCTCGGCCTGCTCGGCATCGACGCGCCGGAGCGGATGTAGACGTGAATCCCGTGCCGCCGGGCTTGCTGCCCGACACTGCCGAGGTGCTGGCCGACGGCTCGCTGGCGATCGGGGGGTGTCGGCTCGACGACCTGGCCGCGCAGTACGGCACGCCGTTGTTCGTCTACGACGAGGCCCATCTGCGCGCCCGCTGCCGCGAGGCGGTCGCGGCGTTCGGGCACGGCCGCGCGTTCTACGCGACGAAGGCATTCCTGTGCGGCGCGATGGCGAGGCTGGCGTACGAGGAGGGACTGCTGCTCGACGTCGCCAGTGGCGGTGAGATGTTCGTGGCGCTGCACGCCGGTGTGCCCGCCGACGCGCTGACCCTGCACGGCAACAACAAGAGCCTGTCCGAACTGCGGATGGCCATCGAGGCCGGTGTCCGCCACATCGTGGTCGACAGTTTCGACGAACTCGATCGGCTCGATGCCCTCCATGCGCAGGGCCTGCCGGCGCCCCGGGTGCTGGTACGCATCACCCCCGGCGTGCACGCGCACACCCATGAGTTCATCGCCACGGGGCAGGACGACAGCAAGTTCGGCTTCAACCTCGGCAACGGTGATGCGCATCGCGCCATCGACCGGATGCGTCGCTCGTCGAGCGTCGTGCTGGAAGGCGTGCACTGCCACATCGGCAGCAACGTGTTCGAGGCCTCGAACTTCGCCAAGGCGGCAGAGGTCATGGCCGCGTTCGCCGTGCCGCTCGACCTGCCGCACCTCGTGCTCGGGGGTGGGCTGGGTGTTGCCTACGTCGAGGGCGAGGAAGCGCCCACCATCACGCAGTGGGGGAACGTGCTGCTGGACGCGTGCAGCGCGCTGGGCGTGCGCAGCGCGGTCAGCGTCGAACCCGGCCGCAGCATCGTGGCGGCGGCCGCCATCACCGTCTACGAAGTCGGCACGGTCAAGCACATCCCCGGTGTGCGCACCTACGTGTCGGTCGACGGCGGCATGAGCGACAACCCCCGACCCGTGCTGTACGGCAGTGGCTACGAGGCCTTCCTGCCCCGTGACGTGCGTGCTGTTCGGTCGGCGCGCGCCCGCATCGTGGGCAAGCACTGCGAGAGTGGCGACGTGCTGGTGTTCGACGCAGCGCTGCCCGAGGGTGTGGCGGTGGGTGACCTGCTGTGCACGCCGGTCACCGGTGCCTACGGCCACAGCATGGCCAGCAACTACAACAAGCTTCCCCGGCCGGCGGTGGTGTTCGCGGCCGATGGGGAGTCGCGGTTGGTCGTCCGCCGAGAGACATACGAGGACCTCGTGCGGTGCGACGTCGTCTGATCGACGCGCTGCGGGCGCTCGTCGACCTGCTCTTCGCCCGGGCGGGTTCCGCCCACGACGGCGAGTTCGAGTACTCCCCGAACCTCGACGGTGACCCCGACCCCGACGAGGTGGTGTGGGCCTGGGTGCCCTACGAGGACGACCCGTCGCAGGGAAAGGACCGGCCGGTGGCGCTGATCGCGCGTCGGGGCGGGGCGTTGCTGGGTGTGGCGCTGACGTCGAAACGGCACACCAACGAGATGCAGGTTGCCGTCGGTACCGGGCCGTGGAACAGGGAGGGTCGGCCCAGTTGGGCCAAGGTCGAGCGGGTGATCGAGCTGCGGCCGCACGAGGTGCGCCGCGAGGGTGCCGTCCTCGACCGGCGCCGGTTCGACGCCGTCGTGGCCGGTGTGCGGAAGGCCCGTTCGGCCGGCTCGGGTCGCCGCTGAGTCGTTCGGATCATTGCGGTCCGGCTTCCTTCACAAGGGAATTTGGTCTGCATACCCTGCCGATATGCAGGTGACGAGGCACGACAGCGCGCGCCCTTCGGTGGCGGGCCTCATGGGCCGTGGTCGCTTCGTGCTTCGTCACCGCATCGTCGCCTTCCTCCTCGTGGGCACCGGCGTCGCCGGCGTCGGCGTTGCGGCTGCGAGTGCGCAGAGCGTCGATCCGGCAGCGACACCGAAGGCCTACGTGATGTCGGATCTCTCCTGCACGGACGGCACGGGTTCGCTGTTGCTCACACTCGTCAACGACGGGGATTCGGCGTTGGCGACCTTCCGCTTCGACGCCGCCCCGCACCTCGACATGAGCAGTGTCGTGGTGGCGCCGGGCGGCCGTGAAACCGTGCTGATGGCCGGTCTCGAGGACGGACAGATGGGCTTCCCGGTCGAGGTGGACGGTGCCGTGGAACACGTGCAGGCCACCGTGGCGTGCGGCGCCGACGCCAACCGGGCCACCCTCGGCACCCGCGTGCACCACATGCCGGCGGCTCCGCCTGCCCCCGCGCACGAGGGCACGGCCAGGCGCACGGCACTGCTCGGGGCACTGCTGGTGCTGGCCGGTTCGACGACGGCCTGGGTGGTGCGTCGTCGGTATGCGGTGGCCGAGCGGTCCTTCTGACTCGTAGCCTGCTGGGCGTGACTCGGCAGATCAGGCTCGGAGTGTTGGGGTGCGGCAACGTCGGTGCCGCCCTGGTGAAGTTGGTGGCCGCGCAGGCCGACGCCATCGAGGCGCGCACCGGGCTGCGGCTCGAGGTCGCCAAGGTCGCGGTTCGGAACCTGAGCGCCCCTCGGTTGGTCGACCTTCCCGACGACGTGCTGTGCCGCGATGCGTTCGCAGTCGTCAATGACCCCTCGATCGACCTCGTGGTGGAGGTCATCGGCGGCATCGAGCCCGCCCGCGAGCTCATCCTCACCGCACTGCGGAACGGGAAGCCGGTGGTCACCGCGAACAAGGAACTCTTGGCCAACGTGGGCGCCGAGCTGTACCCCGTTGCCGACGAGGCAGGTGTGGACCTGCTGTTCGAGGCAGCGGTTGCCGGCGGAATTCCCGTCATCCGTGCCCTGCGGGAGAGCCTGCGTGGCGAGCCCATCCACCGTGTGATGGGCATTATCAACGGCACCACGAACTTCATCCTCACGAAGATGACCGAGGAGGGCACCGACTACGCGGCGGCCCTCACCGAGGCGCAGGCGCTCGGTTACGCCGAACGGGACCCAACCGCCGACGTGGAGGGCTTCGATGCCGGGGCCAAGGCAGCCATCATCGCCACCATCGCGTTCGGCTCGAAGGTCGTCGCTGGCGACGTGTACCACGAGGGCATCAGCCGGGTGTCGGCGCACGACATCGCCATGGCCTCGCGGCTCGGGTACGTCGTGAAGTTGCTGGGCATCGCGGAGGCCGACGCCGAGACCGGCGACATCGCGGTGCGCGTGCACCCGACGATGGTGCCGCGCACCCACCCTTTGGCGAGCGTGCGCGAGAGCTACAACGCCGTCTTCGTCGAGGGTGGCGCCGTCGGCTCGCTGATGTTCTACGGACGGGGTGCGGGCGGCAATCCCACCGCCTCGGCCGTGCTGGGCGACGTGATCGATGCTGCGCTCAACCTTCGCGACGGCACGCACGGCTCGCTCGGAGCGTTCGGTCGCGCGCACATTCGTCCCATCGACGAGACGTCGGCCGAATACCTGCTCAGCATGGATGTCGCCGATCGCCCGGGTGTGCTGCACGCCGTCACCGGTGTGTTCGCCCGCCACGGTGTCAGCATCCGGGCCGCCGAGCAGGAGGGCAACGGCCCCGACGCCCGATTGGTGTTCATCACCCACGAGGCCCGCGAGTCGGCGATGCAGGCAACGGTGCGCGAACTCCGCGACCTCGACGTCGTGCGCAACGTCGGTGGCCTGCTGCGCGTGATCGGTTCGTGACGATGCGTTACGTCTCCACCCGAGGGGTCGCGCCCGAACTGGGCTTCACCGATGCGTTGTTGGCGGGGCTCGCGACCGACGGTGGGCTGTACGTGCCAGCGGACTGGCCCGAGCTTCCCGCAGCCGCCGCCGGGGCCTCGTACGCCGAGCGCGCGGCGCAGATCATCCAGCTGTTCGTCGGCGACGACCTGGATGCCGGCACGGTCTCCCGCCTGTGCAGCGAGGCCTACGCGACGTTCGCCCATCCTTCTGTGGTGCCGCTGGTGCAACTCGACCACCACCACTTCGTGGAGGAGTTGTTCCACGGGCCCACCCTCGCGTTCAAGGACGTCGCCCTGCAGTTGGTGGGCCGCATGTTCGACGAGGTGCTGCGGGCGCGTGGCCAACGGGTCACCATCGTCGGGGCCACCAGCGGCGACACCGGTTCGGCGGCGATCGACGGTGTGAAGGCGTGCGACAACGTGGACATCGTCATCCTCTACCCGCACGGCCGCACCAGCGACGTGCAGCGCAAGCAGATGACGACGGTCGATTCCCCGAACGTGCGGGTGGTGGCGGTCGACGGCACGTTCGACGACTGCCAGGACCTCGTGAAGGCCATGTTCAACGATGCCGCGTTCCGCGATCGCATGGGCCTCTCCGCGGTGAACAGCATCAACTGGGCGCGGGTCATGGCGCAGGTCGTCTACTACGTCACGGCGTGCGACCTGCTGCGCGGCCCCATCGACGTGTGCGTGCCGAGCGGCAACTTCGGGAACGTGTTCGCCGGGTGGATCGCCAAGCGGATGGGTGCACCGATCGACCGACTGGTGGTGGCCTCGAACGCGAACGACATCCTCACCAGGTTCTTCCGCTCGAACGACATGAGCACCGCTCCGGTGTTGCCGTCGCTCAGCCCCAGCATGGACATCCAAGTGTCGTCGAACTTCGAGCGCCTGCTGTTCGAGATGAACGGCCGTGACGGTGGCGTCACCGCCGAGCAGTTGCAGCGGTTCCGTGCGACCGGTCTGCTCCGTGTCGAGGCGGACCAGCGTGCCGAGTTCATTGACGGTTCGTTCCTGGCCGAACGTGTCGACGACACCGAGACGCTCGAGGTCATCAGCCGCACGTATCGTGAGGCGGGCATGCTGCTCGACCCGCACACGGCGGTGGGCGTGGGCTCGGTGCAGAAGCTGCAGGCGGCGGGGGAGTTGCGAGGCACCACGGTGACTCTGGCCACTGCGCACCCTGCGAAGTTCCCCGATGCTGTGCAGCGGGCCACGGGTGTGCGCCCCGGCCTGCCGGCGCACCTGTCGGACCTGTTCGAACTGCCCGAGCACGTCACCCGGCTCCCGAACGACCTCGCCGCGATCCAGCACTTCGTCAGCACCACCTTCTCCCGCTGACCCACCCCACCCCGCTCTCCGAGTGGGTGGCGTCTGTCCAAGTGAGTGGCGCCCGTCCGAGTGGCTGGCACCCGTCCGAGTGGGTGGCGCCCGTTCGAGTGGGTGGCGCCCGTTCGAGTGGGTGGCGCCCGTTCGAGTGGGTGGCGCCCGTCCGAGTGGCTACTCGCACCCGGGGTTCGAGTACTCACTCTGGCGGGTTCTTGGCACTCGGTTGAAGTTGTGGCACTCGGTTGAAGTTGTGGCACTCGGTTGGGGCTGTAGCACTCGGATCGGGCAGGGG
>JBJTXX010000531.1:0-3699 GCA_046082485.1 Actinomycetota bacterium | reverse complement strand
ATCCACCAGCTGATCATCGACGACGAGTTGGGCAAGGCCGGGGTTCGTCGCCCCGTGAACCCCATCGGCATCGGCTGGGCCGGCCCCACGATCCTCTACGCCGGCACCCAGGCCCAGAAGGACCGCTACCTGTGGCCGCTGCTGTCGGGTGAGGAGTTCTGGTGCCAGTTGTTCAGCGAGCCGGGTAGCGGCAGCGACCTTGCGAACCTCGGCACACGAGCCGTGCGCGACGGGGACGAGTTCGTGGTGAACGGACAGAAGATCTGGACGAGCGGCGCGCAGTACGCGAAGTACGGAATCCTCATCGCCCGCACCGACCCGGATGTGCCCAAGCACAAGGGTGTGTCCTATTTCGTGTGCCCGATGGACGCCCCGGGCATCGAGATCCGGCCGATCACCGAGATGACGGGCGGCCACACGTTCAACGAGGTGTTCTTCACCGACGTGCGCATCCCTGCCGAGAACCTGGTGGGTGATCTCAACGACGGATGGCGACTCGCCAAGGTCACCCTCGGCAACGAACGGGTCAGCCTCAGCACCGGCGGTGTGCTGTGGGGGAACGGCCCGACAGCGATGGAACTGATCGAGTCGATCCGCGAGATGGGCCCGGTCGTCGACCCGCACATGCGTCAGCGCATCGCCAGCGTCTACACCGAGCACATGCTGCTCGACCTCATCCGCCTGCGCACGCTGTCGGCAGCGCTGAAGGGGCAGATGCCCGGCCCGGAGGCGAGCATTCGAAAGATGCTGGCCGACGAACACGGCCAGCACGTGATGTTGCTCGCCCGCGACATGGTGGGTGCCGCGGCGATGCTGACCGGCGGTGACGGTGAGGCGTTCGTGCCCGGCACCGACACCAAGGGTCTCGGGCCGGAGAAACCGGCTGGCGGGCTGATGCATGCCGGCTGGTACGACGGATTCATGTTCAGCCAGGCGCTCACCATCGGCGGTGGCACATTCGCCGTGCAGCGCAACATCATCGCCGAGCGGGTGCTGGACCTGCCCCACGACATGGACGTCACCAAGGGTCTCACGTGGGCCGAGACCCAGCGGCTGGGGGCACGCGGCTGATGCACGCCGTGCTGGCCGCCGCGGATGCCGCAGCAGCCGTGGCAGCGCGCCATGCCGATGACGGCGAGCAGCAGCGGCATCTGCCGACGCCGGTGGTGGAGGCGTTGCGGGATGCAGGCCTGCTGCGCATGTGCGTGCCGGCGGCCTACGGGGGGCCGGAGGTCGACCCGCCGACGATGCTCGAGGTGATCGAACGTGTCGCCCGGGCCGACGGCGCGGCGGGTTGGTGCACCATGATCGCCAGCACGACCTCGCTGCTCAGCCACTACGTGCAGCCCGATCATGCTCTCGCCATCTGGGGCGACCCGATGCACGTGACCGGCGGCGTGTTCGCCCGGCTCGGCACGGCCACACGGGTCGATGGTGGTTACCGGGTGAGCGGCCGCTGGATGTGGGGCAGCGGCACCCAGCACTGCCAATGGATCACCGGTGGTGCCACGGGCGACGGGTTCAGCGGGTCGATGTGGTTCAGCCCGGATCAGGTGCGGTTCCACGACACCTGGCACACGTCGGGCCTGCGGGGCACCGGGTCGGGTGACTTCGAGGTCTGCGACGTGTTCGTGCCCGAGGGGCTGGCCACGCAGCCGCAGGTCACCGGGCCGCAGGTGGAATCCCCGCTGGGCCGGTTCCCCGACATGACCCTGCTGGCGGTCGGCGTGGCGGCTGCGGGCCTCGGCATCGGCCGCCATGCACTCGATGCGATCGTGGAACTGGGCAGCAGCAAGAGGCCGCAGTTCAGTTCGCGCACCATCAGCCAGTCGGGTGTGGCGCAGGCGGAACTGGCGAAGGCTGAGGCATCGCTGCGGGCAGCCAGGGCCTTCCTGTTCGACGAGGTGTCGCAGGCCTGGGCGGCGCTACAGGCCGGCGGACGTGTCGACGTCTCGGCTCGCGCCCGCATGCGATTGGCGGGCGCGCATGCTGCCGAGGCCGCCGTGCGGGCTGCCGACGCGGCCTACACGCTCGGCGGTGGGACGTCGCTGTTCGAGCACAGCCCGCTGCAGCGGTGCCTGCGCGATGCGCACGTCGTGACGCAGCACATCATGGTGTCTCCCCGGCTGTACGAGACGCTGGGCAAGGTGCACTTCGGTATCGACATCGATGCGTCGATGATCTGAGCCCTCCGAGCGGAGGGTCAGCCGTGGGCCGTGTGCCGGAACTCGTGACGCAGCCGTCCACCCTGCCTCGACAGCATCACCGCGACGCCGACGATCACCAGACCCGAGACCAGGATCAGCAGCGGCACCCTGCCCTCACCGGGGAAGAAGTGGCGGATGGCCCATGGCACGTTCACCAGCAGGCCAACCGAGCCGAACAACGACAGCAGCACCCTGTCGGGCATCGTGCCGAGTGCGATCAGCACGACGGCAGTGGCCAGACCGAAGAGCGTGGCGAATGCCACCGACTGCGCGCCGGTGACTGCAGCGCCGCCGACCAGTGCGGCGCCACCGAGCAGGCGAACGACCAGTGGTGTCCTGAACAGGCTGCTACCACCGGTTGCGAGGAGGGCGAGGCCCGCCACCCAGACCACCAGGCCCGTGACGATGCCGGCCCGTTCGGCGAAGTGGCCGATCGAACCGGGCACGCCCTGCAGCATGCCGACGCCGCCGACGACGGTGAGCACGATCCGTTCGGCATCGGTGCGCACCGGGCGGTGGGTGCCCGCGAGCAGCAGGACCACCGATGCGGTCAGCAACAGCACGACGACGCCGGGGCCCCGCCAGTCCGAGATGGTGATGCCGGCGCCGATCTCGGCTGCGGCGGCGCCGATGCCGACGGTGATCGGGGGCATCGTGGTGACGTGCTGCACGCCGATTGCCAGCAGCAGCAGACCCATGACCATGACGGCCAGACCCACGAAACCGTCGGACGCGACCTGGTGCATCACCAGCCCGGCGGTCACCGGGAGGGCGGCGAGGCACGTGGCCTGTTGCACAGGCCGGTCACCGAAGCGCCAGAAGCCCACGCTCACCAGTGCCACCGTGGCTGCGCAGGCGAGGGCCGTGACGGGAGGGTCGTTCGCGTCGAACACGTCGACGGCGATCACGCCGGCGACCACCGCGCTGCAGGCGGTCGCGGCCAGCAGCAGTGCTGCCTGCAGGCGGATCAGGGCGCCTTCGCCGTTCGCCCGCACGGCGAGCCCACCGATCGCCAGACCGATCGCGCCTGCCGCCGAGATCGCGAGTCGCGAGGCCGTGGCCATGTCGGGCCAGTAGCGCGTGACCAGCAGCACCAGGCCGACCACGCCGAGGATGCCTCCCAGGTAACCGAGCGCCTCGGCGACCAGTGGCACCCGGCGAGCCCGGGTGGGTCGCGCCGCGGTGGCGGCATGGCGTGCGTTCCGCTCGAATGTCACGATGGCATCGCGGGTCGATGCGTCGATGATTCCTGCGTGCTGCCAGGCGTCGAGGCTGGCGATCAGCCGTGGGTCGGCATCGGGCTCGAAGCCCCCGACGGCCGGGGGCAGGGGAGGTTGCGTGAACCCGCCGCCGAGCGCCCTCCGGCGCGCAGCGCTCACGGCCCACGACACGCCTCCGATGAGCAGCACCAACACGACTCCGAGCCCGACCATCGGGGAACCTCCTTCCGAGTATCTGCGGGATCATCCTGCGCCATCGTCGGCGTGGCCGC
>JBJTXX010000530.1:0-2962 GCA_046082485.1 Actinomycetota bacterium | reverse complement strand
ACTCGACGACTGCGCGTTCCCGCTGCTCGAGTCCATGGTCCGCACCGATGACCCGGACGTCGCGTTCGGCGACGCGGACGTCGCCCTGCTCGTCGGGGCCATGCCCCGCAAGGCCGGCATGGAGCGCAGCGACCTGCTCAGCGCGAACGGCGGCATCTTCAAGCCTCAGGGCAAGGCGCTCAGTGACAGCGCCAAGCGCGACGTGAAGGTGCTGGTGGTGGGCAACCCGGCCAACACCAATGCACTGATCGCGATGAACAACGCCCCCGACCTCGACCCCCGCCGTTTCACCGCCATGACCCGCCTGGACCACAACCGTGCGGTCAGCCAGTTGGCGCAGCGCACGGGCGCCTCGGTGAACGACGTCACGAACATGACCATCTGGGGCAACCACTCGGTCACCCAGTTCGCCGACCTCTATCACGCCAAGGTGAAGGGCGGCAGCGCCTACGACGCCGTCGGCGACCACGAGTGGTACGCCAACACCTACCTGCCCACGGTGGCCAAGCGCGGTGCGGCCATCATCGAGGCACGTGGCGCGTCGTCGGCGGCCTCGGCGGCGAACGCTGCCGTCGACCACATCCGCAGCTGGACGCAGGGCACCGCTGCCGGCGACTGGGTGAGCATGGCCGTGCCCAGCGATGGCTCCTACGGGGTGCCCGAGGGCCTGATCTCCAGCTTCCCGTGCACCTGCAGCAACGGTGACTGGAGCAGCGTGCAGGGCCTCGACATCAACGAGTTCAGCCGTGGTCGTATCGACGCCTCGGTGGCCGAGTTGATGGAAGAGCGCGACGCGGTGCGCGACCTCGGCCTCATCTGAACGGCACCACCCAGCCAACCACCATTCCCACGGCCGTCAACCACACCGCGGCGCCGGCAAGGCGCTTGGCGGTGTTGTCGGGCCATGTGCCGCCCGACCGTCCGAAGAGTTCCACGATGCCGACGATCATCGACGGCAGCAGCATCCACAGCAACGTGTTGCGCACCGCCGCGTCACCACCATCGTGGCCGATGAGCACCGCCGAGAGATAGGCGCCGAGCAGCAGCAGCAGGAAGAACCGCAGCAACCCCCTCGGTAGCCACTTGTTCAGCCACACCGAGTTGGGCAGGTCGTCCTCCCACATCTTCAGCACGTTCGGCAATGCCTGCATCAGGGCCGCCACGATGATCGTGGCAGTGAGACCGAAGAACGGTGCCGCCACGAACACGAACACCACCGACCGCATGACGATGCTCGCGGCCGTCCACCACCGGTTCGGTGACACGAGCTTGGCGGGCTGCACCGCCTTCGAACGCTCGGGGTACAGGTGGGTGGCGACGTCCTCGACGGCGAACCGCACGATCAGGGACAGCGCCACGGTCCAGCGCACCGCCACCACATCGTGGTGCCCGGTCAGCTCGAGACCGGAGAGGCCGTTCAACGCCTTCATCATCGAGCCACCAGCGAAGCCCACGAAGACGAGCGGCATCACGTAGTCGCAGACCCGCTCGAACAGCACCGAGGTGTTGCCGTTGTAGAGGCGGCGCAGCGGACGGATGACGTGGGTCAACAGCGACAGCGAGGCCCACAGCACCGCGAGGCCCAGCAACAGGCGCACGTCGTGCCACGTCCGGATGCCGCCGGTCACGATCACCGACGCGGAGAACACCATCCAGGCCAGCAGGCCGGCAGCGGCGTCGAGCATCCCGAGGGCGATGATCGCGAGCATCAGGCCGAGGGCTGGGGCGAGCGGTCGGGCGCCCGTGTCGAACGCCGCCAGTGCGCCGAGCACGGCGCCCGCCGCCCAGAGCAGCATCGAGGCCGAGCCGAACATGGCACGGGCCCACGCACCGTCGACGGCGACCCTGGGCAGCATCGCGGAGAACCGGCCCAGCCTGCCGGGCAGGTTCCGGCTGAGCGCATCGGTGCGCTCGGTCAGGGGAAGGCGCCACGTGGGCGATGCATCGCCCCAGTGAGCGCGATCCACGTCGACACGCTTGAGCTTCTTGGTCACCACGCCGGCCAACTTGCCCTTGCCCCGTCGGGCACCCTTGCCCGATTCGGCTGTCGCTGCAGCGGCCATCTCACCGGCTGCGGCGGTGCCGGTGCCGGGCAGCGAGCCGCGGACCAGACCACCTGCCCCGGCCAGGCCGAGGAACGACACCACGGCCACGGTGACGACGGCGGTGGTGCTGGGGTTGGCGCGGGGGTCGTAGGGGGCGATGCCGTACTCGAGCGCACGGGTGAGGCGCTCGTCGCCCGGAACGGGCGAGGTCAGCAGCCGGGCCGGGGCGATCGCGGTGACGCTGCCCCCTGCATCGACCCGGAAGGCGCCTGCCATCTCCACCTTCGAGCCGTCGAGGCCCTCGGACGAGACGATCACCGTGTGGGTGCCCTCACCGAGACCGTCGGGCAGGGCGGTGACCGTGTCGAAGCAGCCAGCGCTGTCGGCCGAACCATCGACGAGGCGCTGCGGCCTGGAGAAGACGGTGACGGTGACGGGTGCGCCGGGACGCAGGCCATCGGCGTGCACGGTGACGGTGCCTTCGGTGACGGGCTTGCCGACCTGCAGGTCGAGCACCACCGACATCGGCATCACGGGGTCCGCCCCGAACAGCGATCCGACGGTGGTGACGGGAGCCTCGAGGTCGGGCGCAACGGTGGTCGGGGTCGACGTGCTCGGGGTCGACGTGCTCGGCTCGGCCGTGCCGGGGGCCGTGGTCGGTGCGACGGTCGTCGTGGTGGACGTGCTGCTGGTGGTGGCGGCGGGGGTGCTGCTCGAGGTCGTGGTGGCGCTCACGGGAGCCGGTGCGGGGCTGGGGGCAGGCCGACGGATCGTGGTGGGCGACGCCACCGTGCCGGGGACTGTGCTGGCCGGACTGGTCGTGGGTGCGCCCGTGGTGGGTGCGGCGGTGGTGGGTGCGCCGGTGGTGGGGGCTGCGGTGGTCGCCGGCTCAGCGGTGGTGGGTGCGGCGGTGGTCG
>JBJTXX010000529.1:0-11735 GCA_046082485.1 Actinomycetota bacterium | reverse complement strand
CTGCGCTACGAGCCGCCGTGGCGCGGGGCAGGACTTGCAGCTGCGCTCGGCGAGGCTCGACGTGACGACGTGCGGCGTGGGGTGAGCACGGTGGGGCCGCACCGCGACGAGCTCGAGCTGTTCATCAACGGGTTGCCGGCGCGCACGCATGCATCACAGGGCGAGCAGCGAACGCTCGCGCTGGCCCTGCGGCTCGCGGCGCACCGTATGGTGGCGGAGAAGGCTGGCAGCAGCCCGGTCCTGGTGCTCGACGACGTGCTGAGCGAACTCGACCCGTCGCGCTCCGCGGCGCTGTTGCGGAACCTTCCCCCGGGCCAGGTGGTGCTGACCACTGCCGGAGTGCTGCCCGAGGCGGCCCACCCCGATGCAGTCGTGCGCATCAGCGCAGGGGCCGTCGCGGGCCCTGCGGACACTGGAGTAGGGTCCGCCCCGTGAAGTCGTCGAGAACCATGTCGTTGCTGATCGGCTGGTTCGTGGTCCATACGGCCGTGTGGATCGGCCTCGTGCTGCTGGTGCCCGGCGATGATGGCCTCGACTACGTCGACCTCGGCGTGCTGGGCACGCCGTGGGTGCGTCAGTTCATCATCCCGTTGTTGGTGGTGCTGGCGCTGCAGGTCATCGTGATCTCGCGGCTCGGTTGGTGGAAGCCGGTGTTGCGCGACGACGAGCGCAGCAGCAAGTGGTGGATGTGGGTGTTCCCCCTGCTGGTCGGCGGCCATGGCGCGTTCGGCAAGGAGTCGACCGCATTGGTCTTCCCGTCGGTGCTCTCAGCTCGATCGAGCAGGTCGTCTTCACTACCGTGACGGGTGAAGCGTTCTATGCGTTGCGTCGGGTGTCGGGATCGTTGATGCCCTGCATCGTGCTGCACGCCGTGTACGACTTCACGTTGATCCAGGGCAACTGGGACAAGTTGCCCACGGCTCTCTGAGTTCGATGGCGCGCGACCCCGTTCCCCTCTCGGAGACACTCGCCGGTCTGGTGCGTTCGCTCGGCCCGGTCGAGCGTGGTGCGAAGCGTTCGAGCGGCGCCTCGAGCGCGGCGATGGGCGGGGTGTTCGGCCGATGGGAGGAAGTCGTCGGTGCGGCCGTAGCGGCGCACGTGCAACCGGTGAAACTCGACGGCGAGGTGCTGGTCGTGGAGGTCGACGACCCCGCGTGGGCCACCCAGATCCGGTTCCTCGAAGCCACCCTCCGCGAGCGTCTGCGCGAGGTCGCGGGTGCCTCCGTGGAGCGCCTCGAAGTGCGCGTCGCGCGCCGTCGTTGATCCCTTGTTTCGCGCACCCCGCGGGTAGACTTTGCACTGATCGCGACGCTCGTCACGGGCCGTTGAACGCCTCGAGAAGTCGCCAGTGTTTCCGCAGGTAGATGCCTGTTTTTCCCCTAGCAACCGAGGTGCGTGTGGCTTCTGACGCCAAGCAACCGAGTGCCGATTACGGCGCCAAAGACATCCAGGTCCTGGAAGGCCTCGATCCGGTCCGGAAAAGGCCCGGAATGTACATCGGGTCCACCGGTCTGGCGGGCCTCCACCACCTCATCTGGGAGGTCGTCGACAACTCGGTCGACGAGGCGATGGCGTGCTTCTGCACGCGCATCACGGTCACCCTCGGGGCCAATGGAGGGTGCCGTGTCGACGACAACGGCCGCGGCATCCCGGTCGACCCCTACCCGTCCGGCCCGCACAAGGGCAAGAGCGCTGCCGAGGTGGTGCTGACGGTGCTGCACGCCGGCGGCAAGTTCGGTGGCGACGGCTACAAGGTGTCGGGCGGTCTGCACGGTGTGGGCGTCAGCGTGGTGAACGCGCTGAGCGAGCGACTGTTCATCCAGATCGACAAGAACGGCAAGCGCTACGAGCAGGAGTACGCCAAGGGTGGCAAGCCCCAGGGCAAGTTGGCCGAGGTGGGTGCCACGCCCGCCCGCGGCCGCCAATCCGGCACCAGCGTCAGCTTCTGGCCCGACCCGGTCATCTTCGCCTCCGAGGGCACCGAGTTCGTCGCCCGCACGGTGCTCGAGCGCCTGCAGACGATGGCGTTCCTCAACCGCGGTCTCGAGATCGTGTGCAACGACGAACGACCGGGAAGGGAGCAAGAGGTCACCTTCCAGTACAAGGGCGGCATCGTCGACTTCGTGAAGCATCTCAATGCGTCGAAGGACGCACTGTTCACCAAGGTCGCCCACTACGAGGACGAGGACGAGGAGGGCGGCCAGACCCTCGACATCGCGGTGCAGTGGAACACGGGGTACTACGAGGGCATCCACGGCTACGCCAACGGCATCAGCACCACCGAGGGCGGCATGCACGTGGAGGGCTTCAAGACGGCGCTCACGAGCGTGCTGAACAAGTACGCCAGGGCCAAGGGCCTCTTGAAGGAGAAGGACGACAACCTGCTCGGCGAGGACATCCGCGAGGGCATCACCGCCATCATCGCCGTCAAGTTGCGCGAACCGCAGTTCGAGGGGCAGACGAAGGCCAAGTTGGGCAACGTGCCGATGCGCAGTTTCGTGCAGAAGGCCACCAACGAGCGGTTGGCGGAGTGGCTCGACGAGAACCCCACCGAGGCCAACAAGGTGGTGAAGAAGGCCCAGGCCGCCGCGCAGGCGCGCGTGGCCGCCAAGAACGCCCGCAACGCGATCCGCCGCAAGACCGCACTGGCGGGTGCCGGCATGCCCGACAAGTTGAAGGACTGCACCAGCGGCAACCCCGAGGAGAGCGAACTGTTCATCGTCGAGGGCGACTCGGCCGGTGGTTCGGCGCTCAACGCCCGCGACCCGCGCACGCAGGCCCTGTTGCCGATCCGCGGCAAGATCCTCAACGTCGAGCGTGCCCGGCTCGACAAGATGCTGAAGAACAACGAGATCCAGGCGCTCATCACCGCCATCGGCGGTGGCGTGGGCGACGAGTTCGACGTGGCGAAGGCCCGCTACCACAAGGTGATCGCCCTGTGCGACGCCGATGTCGACGGCAGCCACATCCGCACCCTGCTGCTCACGTTCTTCTTCCGGCAGATGCGGTCGATGGTCGAGGCCGGTTACGTCTACATCGCCCAACCGCCGCTGTATTCCACGCTCGTCGGCAAGGAGAAGGTGTACCTCAAGGACGACGTGGCGAAGGCCCGGTTCCTGGCCGATCACCCGAACCACAAGAACGACTTCAACCGCTTGAAGGGCCTGGGCGAGATGGACTGGCAGGAACTGAAGCCCACCACCATGGATTCCGCCAGCCGCACCCTGCTGCAGGTGACCGTGGAGGAAGCGGCGCTGGCCGACGAGATCACGAGCGTGCTCATGGGCGACGACGTCGAGAGCCGCAAGAAATTCATCACCACCAACGCCCGTGACGTGAGGAACCTCGACTTCTGATGAGTGACACCCCGAACCCCCCCGAGAACAACGGTCCCGGCGACGACATCCAGCCGATCCAGTTGCAGGACGAGATGGAGCGCAGCTTCATCGACTACGCGATGTCGGTCATCATGTCGCGCGCCCTCCCCGATGTGCGCGACGGCCTGAAGCCGGTGCACCGCCGCATCATCTGGGACATGGACCAACAGGGCTTCCGCCCGAACCGGGCCCATGTGAAGAGTGCCCGCGTCACCGGCGACACGATGGCCAAGTACCACCCTCACGGCAACTCGGCGATCTACGACGCGCTGGTGCGGATGGCTCAGCCGTTCAGCCTGCGCCACCCACTCATCGACTTCCACGGAAATTACGGGTCCCCGGACTTCGGAGCAGCAGCTGAGCGTTACACCGAATGCCGTCTGCACCCGTTGGCGATGCAGATGCTGGCCGACATCGACGAGGAAACCGTCGACATGCAGGCCAACTACGACAACACCACGGAAGAGCCGGTGGTGCTGCCGGCCAGGTTCCCGAACCTGTTGGTGAACGGCAGTCAGGGCATTGCGGTGGGCATGGCTACCAGCATCCCGCCGCACAATCTCGGCGAGGTGATCGATGCGACGGTGCACCTCATCGATCACCCCGAGTCGACGCCCGACGATCTCATGCAGTTCGTGAAGGGCCCCGACTTCCCGACGGGCGGCAGCATCCTCGGGCGGGCGGGCATCATCGACGCCTACCGCACGGGCCGCGGCAGCATCAAGATGCGCGCCACCGCCACCATCGAGGAGGGCAAGCGCGGTCAGATGCAGATCATCGTCACCGAGCTGCCGTATCAAGCCAGTTGCTCGGCGATCGCCGGTCGCATCCAGGAACTCGTCGACTCCGGCGAGCTCGACGGCATCGCCGACGTGAACGACGGTTCGGCGGGCGGAAAGACCAACCTGGTCATCACGCTGAAGCGCGACGCCAACGCCAACGTGGTGCTGAACAACCTCTACAAGCTGACGCAGCTGCAGAGCAGCTTCCCGGTGAACATGGTGGCGTTGGTGCATGGGGTGCCGCGCACCCTGAACATCGTGCAGGCGTTGCAGGGCTACGTCGAGCACCAGGTCGACGTCATCACCCGGCGTACGCAGTTCCGTCTCGACAAGGCGAAGCGGCGCGAGCACATCCTCGAGGGTCGCATCAAGGCGCTGAACGTCATCGACGCGATCATCGCCCTCATCCGGGCCAGCGACGACACGGCCTCCGCCAAGGCCGGACTGATGGCACCGCCGTACGAGTTCACCGAGATCCAGGCCACCGACATCCTCGAGATGCGGCTCGGCCAACTCACGCGGCTCAGTCGCATCGACCTCGAGACCGAACTCACCGATGTGCGGGCGCGCATCATCGAACTGCAGAGCATCCTCGACAGCGAGGAGAAGCTGCGCGGCGTGATCAAGAGCGAGATGCTGGCGATCAAGGAGGAGTTCGCCACGCCGCGGGTGTGCAAGATCGGCCTCGATGCCGGCGAGATGAGCATCGAGGACCTCACCGACGACAAGGAACTGGTCATCGTGATGACCGAGGCCCAGTACGTGAAGGCCGTGCCGGCGTCGTCGTTCAAGACCCAGAACCGTGGCGGCCGTGGCGTGACCGGGGCGAAGTTGAAGGCGGAAGACGTCATCCGCCATGTCATCTTCACCACGGCCCATGCGTACCTGCTGTTTTTCAGCAACCGGGGCAAGGTGTACCGCCTGCGGGCACTCGAGGTGCCCGAGCGTGAGCGCACCGCGAAGGGCATGCCGATCGTGAACCTGCTGCCGCTGCAGGCGGGTGAGACCATCCAGGCGATCATCGACACGCGCGATTTCGCTGCCGAGCGCTACCTGTTCTTCGCGACCCGTCAGGGCGTGGTCAAGAAGACCGCGTTCAACGAGTACGACAACGGCCGCCGCGACGGCCTGATCGCGTTGAACCTGCGCGACGGCGACGAACTGGTGCGGGTGATCGAGACCAGTGGCTCCGACGACATCTTCATGGTGGCCAAGGGCGGCATGACCATCCGCTTCAAGGAGGACGAAGTGCGGCCGATGGGCCGTGCGGCCTCCGGCGTGCGGGGCATGAAGTTGCGCACCGGTGACACCGTGGTCAGCGTCGACGTGGCCAAGGATGACACGTCGATCCTGATGATCACCGAGGCCGGCTACGGCAAGCGCACGCAACTCGACAAGTTCAACGTGCAGGGTCGTGGCGGTCTCGGCGTGAAGGGCATGAAGTTCATCAAGGGCAAGGGCACCCAGGTGGTGGCCGCGTTCATGGTGGGCGACGACGACGAGATCGTGGCGGTCGCCTCCGGCGGCACCACCATCCGCACGCCAGTGCGCGGTATCCGTCACATCGGGCGCGACGCGACCGGGGTGACGATCATGGACGTGCCCGCAGGCGAGACCGTTGCCTCGGTGGCGCTCATCCTCGCCAGCGACGACGACTGACGTTCGCTGACCACTTCGCGGCATCGGCCGCCTCCAATCCGGCGAGTTCGTGGGAGGTGTGCCGATGCGCGGCACGAGAAGGTTCGGCTGTCGTGGGCCGGTGGGCGGTGATCCCGGTCAGGCGATCATCGCCGTGGCCGTGGTGCTCGTCGTCGCTGCGCTTGCAGCCATGGCAGTGGCGCGACTCGGCGCCGTGATGGTGCGCGATCAGCGGGCCCAGGCAGCAGCGGATGCAGCAGCACTCGCGGCGGTGGTGGGCGGCGAGCCGGCAGCGCGCCGGGTGGCTGCCGCGAACGGTGCGGCGCTGGTGCTCTTCGAGTCGCTGGGGCAGGACGTGCTCGTCGGGGTCTCGATCGGCGATGCGGGCGCACAGGCGAGGGCGACGCGCGCGCCCTGACGCCCCTCCGATGCCTACACTCGCCACGTGGACGAGGCCCCCGAGCAGCCCAGAGTGCGGTCTGCCAAGCGTGCAGCCGCCCCGCAGTTGGCGGCTGAACCCGCCGACGGCAGGCCTGCGAAGCGGGCGACGCCCCGGAAGGCGGCGGCGCCGCGGCTGCGATCTCCCCGTGGGGCGGCGATCGACGTGGCTGACTCCGACGCTGATCTCGCCGCGTCGAGGTCGACTTTCGACCCCCTTGTGCCGTTGGCGGCGCTTCCGCTCGTGGCGCCGGCGGGCCCGGCCGAGCTGCCCCGCATCGTTCCTGCGGATCCCGAACTGAGGGAGGACGCTTCGGGGGCCACGGAACGGGTGGTGCTCGATGCGCTGCAGACCGTACCGATCGATGCAGTTCCTGCGCCGCTGGTGCGTCAGGCGCGTCGGCCCCGCGTGCGAAGGGTGACGCGTGTGGTGCGCCATGTCGACACGTGGAGCGTGTTCAAGGTGGCGCTCGTCTTCAGTCTGTTCATGTATGCGGTGTGCCTCACCGCTGGCGTGTTGCTCTGGCAGGTTGCGCAGAACACCGGCACGGTCGACAACATCGAGCGATTCTTCGAGACCTTCGGTTGGGAGACCTTCGAGCTGAAGGGCGGCGAGCTGTACCACAACGCCTGGGTGGGTGGTCTGTTCCTCGTGGTCGGCCTGACCGGCCTGCTCGTCCTGGCTGCCGCGCTGTTCAACCTCATCACCGACCTGGTGGGTGGAATTCGTGTCAGCGTGCTCGAGGAAGAGGTCGTCGAGCGCGAGCCCCGGCCGCGTCGCCGGTTGAGTGTTTTCGCCCGAGGCCGCTAGCCTTGCGTCCTGCCGCTGGGGGCTATAGCTCAGTCGGTTAGAGCGCATCCCTGATAAGGATGAGGTCACAAGTTCGATTCTTGTTAGCCCCACCACCGCCCCGGGCCCGAGCCCGGGGTGTTGTGCTTTTCGGGCGCTGGTACGCTCCGCGGCCGTGAAGACCCTTCGCCGTGCGCTGGTGGCCCTGTCGTTGGCCGGTGCCATTGCCGGGGTGCTGCGCGCCAAGGGCAAGGGTGGGGTGCCCCCGCAGGAGGGCGGCTGGCGCGAGGTCAGCGTCCCGCCGCGATGAGTCCCGCCAGCACGCCGATCATCGGTGTCATCGGCACGGGCGTCACGGGTTCCGCCGTGGCGGCACATCTGGCCGGCGCCGGTGCGCGAGTCGCCGCACACGACGTGTTGCACGGTGCGGCGACTGCGGCCAGTCGCCGGATCGGTGGTGTCGTCGTCGACCACCTCGACGATCTCACGGCGTGTGACGCCGTGGTGATCTGTGCGCCGGCACCACATGCCGAGCTCGTCCGGAGGTTCGCTGCGGATGGGATGACGGTCGTGAGCCTGAGCGACGACCTCGACGACCTGCGGCAACTGCTCGACCTCGAGGATCTCTGTCGCCGCACGGGGGCTCGGGTCGTGGTCGGCGCAGGGATGGCACCGGGCCTGTCGGGCCTGTTGGCCCGCCACCTCGCAGCGCAACTGGACAGCCTCGACGAGTTGCACGTGGCAACGCATGGCACCGCCGGGCCTGCGTGCGCTCGGCAACACCACGACGCGCTCGGTTCGACCTCGTTGGGTTGGCATGACGGTGAATGGATCGAACCCTTCGGTGGCAGTGGCCGGGATCTCGTCTGGTTCCCCGAGCCGGTGGAGGCCCATGACTGCTATCGGGCGGCCGTGGGTGATCCGCTGCTGCTGCACCGCTCGTTTCCGGGTGTCTCCCGCATCTCGGCGAGGGTTTCGGCCACCCGCCGGGATCGACTGACCGCCCGCCTTCCGATGCTCACGCCGCCGCATGCTGCGGGCGACCTCGGTGCCGTGCGGGTGGAGGCGCGGGGTGCTGCGCTCGATGGCGAGCGATTGACCGTGATCGCCGGTGCCGCGGGGCCCGCCGCGAGCCTCGCCGCGGCGGTGAGCGTTGCCACAGTGCTGCGCCTCCTCGAGGTCGAGGTGCCTTCCGGTGTCCACTCCACGGCCGACGCTGCAGTGGAGGTGCTGGAACTCTTGCATCACGCCACTCGGCGGGGCGTTCGGGTGCAGGAGTTCACCGGGGTCGCTCGGCCGGCCGGTTGGTAGGTTGACGACATGGACGCCACCGCCTCGATGGCGATGCCCTGGCTGCCGGAAGGTCACACGAAGGTGCTGCCCGGAAGGGGCGAGGTGTTCTACCGGCACCACCGCCACCCGGACCCCGATGCCCCGACGCTGCTGTTGCTGCACGGGTGGACGGCGAGCGCGGACCTCCAGTTCTTCACGGCATACGAAGCCCTCGCGGAGCACTTCTCGTTCGTGGCCGTCGATCACCGCGGCCACGGCCGTGGCCTGCGCAGCCCGGTGCGGTTCGAGTTGGCCGACGCTGCTGATGACGCAGCCCTGTTGCTCGACCTGCTCGGCATCGAGAAGGTCATCACGATCGGATACTCGATGGGCGGACCGATCAGCCTGTTGTTCGCTCAGCGCCACCGCACCAAGGTGCGTGGCATGGTGGTGCAGGCCACGGCCCTCGAGTGGCGGGCCACCCGTGCCGAGCGTTGGCAGTGGAAGACCGTGCACGTGCTGGGTTTCCTGCTGCGGTCACGGGTGTACCCGCGCTGGATCCGCTTCGGGATCCGACGCATGCTGGGCGAGGGACACCCCATGCAGCAGTACGTGCCGTGGGTTGCCGGTGAACTGCACCGCAACGACGCAGCGGCGATCGTGCATGCCGGGCAGTCGCTGGGTCGCTACGACGCCAGGCCGTGGGTCGGCTCGATCGGCGTGCCTGCGGCGGCACTGGTCACGACACGCGACCGCTTGGTGCGGCCGCGCAAGCAGAGGGCGCTGGCCGACGCGCTGGGCGCGTATGTCGTCGACATCGCGGACGACCACCTCTGCTCGTGGACGTCACCCGCCGAGTTCTCCGAGGCGACCCTCGCCCTCGCCCTCGAAGTGTCCCGCCGAACTTGAGTTCGCGCAGCCCTGTCCTGAGGACCTCACGTTCCTCGGGACGGGGGATTGAGGTGGGATTCGAGGGCGTCGAGGCGCTGGGAGAGTCGCTCGATCATCTCGGTGAGGCGCTCGAACTGGTCGTCGATGACGCTGCTGGTGGCAACGTCGCCGAGCGACAGACGCACACTGGCGATCTCGCGGGCGAGGAACTCGGTGTCGGCCTGGGTGCGCTCGGCCACCTTGCGGTCGGTCTCGGTCTGGACGCGGTCGCGCTGCTCCTGCCGGTTCTGGGCGAGCAGGATGAGCGGCGCCGCGTAGCTGGCCTGCAGGCTGAGCACGAGCGTCAGCAACACGAGGCCACGGTCCCACGGGTCGAACTGCCAACCCTTGGGCAGCAGGTAGTTCCAGATGACCCAGAGGATGATGACCACGCTCTGGTACACGAGGTACCGGGCGGTGCCGAGATAGCGGGCGATGCCCTCGCTGAACTGGCCGAACGCGTCGGGGTCGTAGTGCACGCCGAGGCGGCGGTTCTGGCGGGGGGTGGTGAGGTCTTCGCGGCGCTTCATCGCGAGACCGCCCCTGCACTCACCCGCCTGCGTTGCCGCCACCCCGTGGGCAGCGTGCGGTCGAGCACGTCGTCGACAGTGATGGCGCCCAGCAGGTGGCCGGCCTCGTCGCACACCCCGACCGACAGCAGGTTGTAACTGGCCAAGCGCTCGGCCACCTCGCGTTCGGGCATGTCGGGGGTGATGGTGGGTTCCTGCTCGATGATGCGGCCCAGTTCCATGGCCGGCGGCTCACGGAGCAGGCGTTGGAAGTGCACCACGCCGAGGTACGTGCCCGTGGGCGGCTTGTACGGCGCCTGCACCACGTAGACCTGGGCGGCGATGCTGACCAGCCATTCCGGGTCGCGGATCTCGGCGAGCGCCTCGGCGACCGTCGCGGTGGCGCCCATGATGACGATGTCGGGCGTCATCAATGCGCCGGCCGTGCCCTCGTCGTAGGAGAGCAGACGGCGCATGACGTCGGCGTCCTCCTCGTCCATGGCCTCGAGGACGCGGCTGCGCTGCTCGCCGGGCATCTCGACCAGCAGGTCGGCGAGGTCGTCGTACTCCATCTCCTCGAGCACGTTCACGACACGCTCGATGTCGAGGCCTTCGATGATACGCAACTGCTCGGCTTCGGGCAGTTCCTCGAGCAGGTCGGCCAGGCGCTCGTCGTCCATGGCGGCGGCCAACTGCTTGCGCTGGGCGAGCGGAAGCGAGCGCACCACGCCGGCCACGTCGGAGGGGTGCATGTCGCGCAGGCGGGCGGCCTCGGCGGCCATCTCACCGCCGGCCTGCATGGCGAAGAGAGTCGGTGTCTCGGTGATGTCGACCAGTCGGTAGCTGGGGCGGCGGCGCATCATGCTGCGTCGGGCGAGGCGCACCTTAGAGGGCTCCCACCAACTCTGTCGGCCGTCGCCGACCTGACGCAGCGCCACGTCGCTGACGGTCTCGTCACCCACCCTGCGGTCGATGACGTGCGCGCCGACCAGGATCTCGCCGGCCTTGGGCTTGAACGGGTTCATGTCGAGATCCCAGCTGCGCAGGCGTGCGCCCTCACTGTCGAGGCTGGCGACCCGGTTGGCGTTCACGAAGATGCGGCGGCGCTGGCTGCTGGCCACGAAGCCGAGCACACGCGGCGCCGTGCCGCGCGCCCCGGGGGCGAGCACGATGTCGTCGATGCGACCGATGGTGGCGCCGCCCGCGTCGAGCAGTGGCAGGCGCATGATTCGGAACGCGTAGATCAGGTCGCCTGCCATGTGGCAAGGCTACCTGAGCAGGCGTTCAGGCTTCGGCGAGAATTGGCCGCAATGTCTCGCCGGCGAGGGCGACGGAGCTGCTGTCAGCGGCACACGGGGTGGCGTTGAGTGACATCCACACACCGCTCCAGGCAGCAGGTGAGGACCCCAGCTATGTCGGTCGGATCAGACGTGACCAGTCGGTGCCGGACGGAAGAGGTCTCGCCGTGTTCGTCGCGAACGACAACCTGCGCAAGGGCGCGGCGCTGAATGCCGTGCAGATCGCGGAGCTGCTGCTCGACCGCTGATCAGCCGAGGAACGCGACCACGCCGACCATCAACGTGTTGATGGAGAGCATCGCCGACACCGAGAACGTGAGATGCCGCATCATGGTGCGCAGAACCGTTGCCTCGAGACGGTTGATGTCCTGGCTGAGGGTGCCGATCTTGGTTCCGAGTTCGGTGAAACCGAGCTTCAGCCAGGTCACGTCGGCCTTCAACCCCACCACGTCGGCCCGGAGTTCGGTGACATCGTTCTTGAGGATGGACACGTCAGCCTTCAGTGCTGTGACATCGGTTTTCAGGACCGCGACGTCGGTCTTGAGTTCGGCCACATCGGTTTTCAGGACGGCAACGTCGGTCTTGAGTTCGGCGACGTCGGTCTTGAGTTCGACGATGTCAGCGGAGTGGTCACCGGAGATCATTCCCATGAGCGTCCCCGCCTCCTCTCCTCCGAGCATCTCCTGCAGTCTGTTCAGGAG
>JBJTXX010000528.1:0-2847 GCA_046082485.1 Actinomycetota bacterium | reverse complement strand
TCGTCGAAGTGGTCGTCGAGGCCGTGTTCGTCGGGGCCAGCGCCGTCGCAGAAGTTGCGATGCAGCACGTAGCCCTCGGGGCGGTCGAGGCGGAAGTAGTAGGTCTCCTCCAGATACGGCGAGCCGTCGACTCCGTCGTGGCGGTGCGGCGGCCAGCCCGCCCAGGTGCCGCGGGGCACGTACACCTCGTAGACGATCAGCCGTTCGGCGGGCAGTGGGTGCGACAGGGTGTGCACCACCTGACGGTGCGATTGCCCACCGCCACGGATCTCGGTGCGCATCTCCCACGGCTCGATGCAGCGGGCGGGCAGCAGCCCCTGGGCGGGTGCGCTGCCGATGGCGACCACCAGTCGGGAATCCGGGCCGTCGTCGGCCTGCACGGTGTAGTCGGTTCCCGGCGGCAGGTACACCACGGCGCTCACTTCCTCGAACACCGAGGTGCGGTGCACCAGGGCGGAGACACCGCCGCCGCTGATGGTGCCCGAGCCCGACAGCGTGACGATGGCGGTCTCGCGCCCTTCGGCACGGCCGTGGTGCGGGGCATCGGCGCGCACGTCGACCACGGCGAACTCGAGGTTCCGCCAACCCACACCCGCGGGCGTGGCGTGCAGCACGGTGCCCGGGCCGGCGGCCGGGCGATGGGGTCCGGAACGCATGGTCAGCCCTGACCCAACGACTGGTCGAGGTCGTCGACGAACTGGCGGTGGTCGCCCGACTTCTGGTCCAGTTCGCGGATGAGCTTGGTCTTCGCGTCGCCGCCGCGCAGATACGACAGCGGGTCCTGCTGGTCGCCGACGTAGCCCATCGCGAACGCGCCCTGCTGGTAGCCCATCATGCGCAGCAGGTCGTCGTCGAGGGTGCGGGCCACGTCGGCAGGGCACGCCAGGTACTGGTTCTCCTCCTGCCGCACCCAGCCCACCGAATAGGTGATGTTCACGCCGCGCCGCACGCTGTCGCTGCGGTTCGCGCCACCGCCATGCAGCACCTTGCCGTCGTAGAACAGCACGCTGCCGCGGGGCATCGCGGCCTGGCCACCGGGCAGCAGCAGCCCTTCCTCGTCGGAGACGCCCGACGACCCGGGAAGGATGTGCGTGGCGCCGTTGTGCTCGGTGAAGTCGGTGAGGGCCCACATCGTGTTGCACTGCGCGTGGTAGTCGGTGGGGAACGGGAAGAAGTCGAACGCCATCTGGTCGCGGTGCAGTTTCTGCTGGGTCTCGCCGGGCTCGATGGAGATGATCTGCGTGAGGTGCAACTGCACGGCGGTGACGTGCGACAGGAAGTGCTGCACGGCGCCGACCACGGTGGGGTGCATCACCAGTTCGCGCGACGTGGGGCAGCGGGAGATCAGCGCGCCGGTGCGGCGGGTGTGCTGGCCGTCGTACTCGTCGCGGCCGTGGGCGGAACGGTCGATGTAGGGGCGGGCCTCGGCCTCGAGACGGTCCATCGTGGCGTCGTCGACCACGTTGTGGACGATGGCGTAGCCCCACGTGCGCAGGTGGTCGCTGATCTCGTCGACCGGTGCGTCGGGCGGGAAGTGGCGCAGGCTCACGGAGGTGATCGTAGATGCGGACGCAATGGCTAGGGTCGGCGCCGTGTCGGGGACGCGCATGGTGATCCACGCCGACGATGTCGGCATGTGCAACGGGGCGAACGCCGCGTTCGAGGAGTTGCAGGTGGTGGGTGTGGTGAGCGCCGGTTCGGTGATGGTGCCGTGCCCGTGGTTCACCGATCTGGCGCAACGGGCGGCGCAGCGGCCGTCGTTGGACATCGGGGTGCACCTCACCCTGAACAGCGAGCACGCTGGCTACCGGTGGGGCCCGGTCAGCGCGGCCGGCCCGTCGTCGGGCCTGGTCGACGAACACGGTTTCCTGTGGCGCACGGTCGCCCACGTGCGCCAGCACGCGCACCCCGATGCGGTCGAGGCCGAATGGCGGGCGCAGATCGCGCGGGCGTTGCACGCCGGCATCGACGTGACGCACCTCGACGCGCACATGGGCTCGGCCCTCGCCCCCGAGTGGTGCGACCGCTACGTGGCGCTGGGCGCGGAGTACGGGGTGCCGGCATTGATCACGTCGCGCCTGTCGGGGTACGACCCGCACAACCACCTCGCCGACGTGACCGACGAGATGTTCGACCGGTTCGTGCAGCAGGCCCGGGCGGCCGGCATGCCGGTGTTCGACCGTGTACTCGAGACCGACTTCGGCCGGGCCCGCGGCGCTGCCGTGGACTACGAGACGAAGCTGCACAGTGGTGGCGACGGACTGGTCTACTGCGCCTTCCACCCGTGCAAGCCCGGGCCGGGCGAGGTGGAGGTGATCGAGCCGCACGCGCACCACGTGCGGGTCGACGAGTACGAGTTGTTCCGCACCGACGAGTGGGTCACCTGGTTGCAGGCGCAACCGTTCGAGGTGGTCGGCATGCGCGAGTTGCGCGACGAGATGCGGGCTGGGCTGTCGTGACGGTGCGAGTGGGAATCGTGGGGACCAGTTGGTGGGCGGAGTCGATGTACCTGCCGGCGCTGGCGCAGCACCCGCTCGGTCGGGTGACGGCGATGTGCGGCCGCGATCAGGGCAAGGCACGCGACGTCGCCGACCGATGGGGTGTGCCCCAGGTGTTCGCCACGCCCGACGAGATGTTCCCGAACGTCGACGCGGTGATCGTCGCCTCATCGAACGCCAGTCATCACGCCATTGCGCTGGCCGCGCTGCGGCACGGGCTGCCGGTGCTGTGCGAAAAGCCGCTGGGCCTGAACGGTGCCGAGGCCGACGAGCTGGCCGCGGCGGCAGCGCAAACCGGCGCTGCCACGATGACGCCGTTCACCTATCGCTTCATGCCCGTGTTCACCGA